>NZ_SCFA01000055.1 GCF_004210275.1 Rickettsiales endosymbiont of Peranema trichophorum | reverse complement strand
GAATTAGAAACTTCATTAAAACAATTATGCGCATACATAAGCAGATACTATGGCAAGAACCCAATTATACTGATGGATGAGTATGACACGCCGATACAGGAGGCTTACCTGGAGAAATACTACGAGAAGATGGTAGAGCTAATGCGTGGTATACTAGGTCAAGCCCTCAAGGATAACAGCTACCTCACAAAAGCGGTAGTGACGGGAATAGCACGTATTTCACAAGAAAGCTTGTTCTCTGGATTGAACAATATCTCTGCATATTCGATGCTAAGAGAGAGGTTTGGCCAATACTTTGGATTTACCGAAGAAGAGGTACTCAAGCTATTGGATGTAACAAAACAGCCTGTATCGATCAGTGAAATCAAAGAATGGTACAACGGCTATCAAATAGGTAAGCACGTGTTGTACAATCCCTGGTCTATAATCAACTGCTTGGACCATGATGGAGAGTTGCAAGAATACTGGGTCAACACCTCAAATCATCAATTGATAGCTGATCTATTGAAGGGTGCAAAGCCTGTAGTCAAGAAGGCCTTTGAAGATCTGCTACAGGGCAAAGTGATACAACAGACATTATCCGAGAATTTGGTGTTTCCCGATGTACGTAACAAGCCAGAAGCCTTATGGAGCTTGTTGTTGTATGCAGGGTACCTCAAAGTACTAAGCAGGAAGTTCATGGACTACAAACTTGTATGTGAGATAGCCATACCTAACAAGGAAGTAGGAGGAGTCTATAGCAAAATAGTATCTGATTGGTTTAGTGAGCCTGTCAGCGCAGAATCATACGAGAGCTTTGTAAGAAGTTTAGCGGATGGGGATGTGGAGAAATTTAAGCTGTACATCTCAAGCTATATCATACAAAGCGGCAGCTACTTTGATTTTAACAAGAACACACCTGAGCAGGTATTTCATGTGTTTATATTGGGTCTTGTGGTGGGTCTTAGAGGAGAGTACGACATTCAATCAAACAAAGAGGCGGGTCTAGGGAGATGCGACGTAGCCTTAATACCAAAGGATATCACTAGAGCTGGCATACTTTTGGAGTTTAAGACCAGTGATAGCCTAGAGACCCTTCATGAAAAAGCTGAAGAGGCCTTGAAGCAAATCAAAGAGCGTCAGTACATAGAGATGTGCAAGCAAAAGGGGGTCAAGGAGGTTTTAGCAATAGGCCTTGCATTTTGCGGTAAGCACATGGAACTGGTGTACGGGTCTGTACTGTTGCATGATACAACAGCATGAGGGATCATTGTCATTTTTGGAGATAAATAAAGAGATTTTTATAGCTATTTCTCTCATTTTGTGATATTGTACCCACAACTTATGATGGGTCATAGCCCTTTCTTTCTGGGATTATATGCTTTACATGCGATATCAAGGTATTATTGCCTCTCTCTCCGTTACTTTTAGGCAGTTTTTAAGAGATATAGAGCTGTTGTACTCTTTTCCTGTATTACCCACCACTATTTCACCTATCAAATGGAGCAATAGTGTATCATCAAAGTCCCTATCAGATTTTGTGGCCCTTCAGCGTCTGGGTTACGGCATTTTAGAAATGCCAAAGCATCTGGAAACGCCAAAGCCCCCTTTTTGGTTTGTCACTGATCCATATATACTGCATCAGAAGAGTGTTTCGCTGCTAAATGTCGTCAAGATCAGTACAGCCTTTGGAGTAATCAACAGAGAATATAGGTATGGTATTGGGTCTGTAAGATATGTTTCTAGGGACGATAGGGTATTTATAGAGGATGCTGGAACAGTTCAAGTATCATATGTATTTTCTGAGATTAAGAAGGCCGATCCTGACCAATCAGAGGCCACGCACGTGCCACAACCTGAGACATATCCGCCTGTTGACGTGTCAGAAATTGGCCAACCAGCGCCTACAGCTTTTTCTGAAGCTGATATACCAAAATCCAGAAAGCTTGGAATCAATGAGCAGTATACGGAAACTAGGCCGAATGCAGAAGTAGCCACTATACATGAAGCTGTCAAGAGCAGAAGCAATCAGCGTTTAGTGCCGCGACAAGAGATCCAAGTGAGTGACCGTCAACTCACTTCTGCTCGTCATGACTATACTGCACCATATTCAGCACAAACACAATATGAGGATTCAACAAAGGATTCTCCTGCTCAAACACTCCAGGGTGTTATAGAGCCAGATGAAGAACATCAAGTCCAAGGACCGCACAGCACTACACCCTCTAGTATGCATTCCAGTGATATACGGCAGGATTTAGAACAGAGTCCTAGCGGTACTTCCTCACTTCCAACATCCAGTAATCAGCAGGAGGAAAGCACTCAGCTTCCACATGAGGAGAGGATAGGTGCGTCCACTGAGAACAGCGTCGTTGCTGAGTTAACAAAGGTACAGCAGAGCAATCAGGCAACCAGTAGACCTGTTCCAACAACGGATAATAGGCACAGCGATACTACGGGCCAAAACCAGACGCTTCAGGCTGACCAGCAAGACTCTGGCTTATCATCAGCTCATCGTAGGATGTTGGGCACAGATGTGGAGCAAGCTCACACGGTATATGGGGCTCCAAAAGCCAATGGTAAGGGCAGTACTCAGAGTCCAAGACACATTCCTGAGGCATATACTTTACGTGGAGAAATGAAGTACAAGTTACAACCAACCACATTCGCTGCTCGTGGATTAGAGGATGCTGAAGAAGGAGTACACGATAAACTTCCCACAATCATACCAACAAATATCATCACCGAGTACCTTGAGGAGTCCAAAGAAGTGAAGCTTAAGCCTGAGGATGTCTCCTCCGGTTTTCATTATTTTCAGAAACTTTCTGGACGGGTGCTAAGTGAGAATGCAAAAGATGGGCACATGCGTTATATACAAAGTATGGAATGGTGGAAAGTTTCAGAAAGAAGCATGTTAGGAATGTACTTTACAGTGGCCAACCAACAACCTGATAAACAGGCTTTCCTGAAAAAGATGATGCTGTTTGCAGGTGTTGGTAGTTTGACTGGTACAGGTTTTAAAATAGAGGGAGGCGCTGTGACTTCTCATGGTGCTGACTTATCAGGAGGAGGCAGTATTCCACAATTCTCTGTTGGTCTCTTCTTTGCTGGCCATCAAGGCCGTCTTTTGGCAGGCTTTCCGGCTCAATTGGGTCCGCAGGTAATGGGGTGGTTACATGGTGCTACAAAAGGTATGTTGTTTAACAGATATGTGGCAACGCACAGTGGTGGCGTGAAAAGTGATGGTACTATATCTGAATACAAGGGAAATAAAATAGCGCTTATGGAGTTTATTAAGCATCTCTTCTTTTCTCATCCAACGCAAATTGGTATGAATCCGCAGTTGCATACTGGTTATGTATACAATGGTAAACCTGTCACAGTTGTACGGAGCTCTGACTTATTTGTTGACGCACACCAAGTATTTGACAATCTAGATAATGGAGAGACAGGTCACATCTTATTCGGAGATTACCGTCCTCTTTTGTTTCCCAAAAATATAGTAATCGCGTTTGGAATGGAAGGCTCTCAACCCGCCAAAGAAGGGCCACTTGGAGCGCATTCAAAGACAGGCGCTCCAGATACATTTTCTCCATTTGGCCTACCGAAATTTACGATTAAACTGAAGGAGCGTGAAGTAATTCAGAAATACTTAAAACAGTACATAAGTAATTTTGGAGCCTCCCCCCCAAGAGCACTCAAGCAACACATCAACCGCCTTAATGATTATGTCAATAGCGAAACAAAAGTAAAGGTAACTGACCAATTTGTAAAAGATTTAAATGGAATAGGCATAAAAGTCTTTGGTAAAGGAAAACAAAAAGCTTTAATTACAAAATTTGGAGAAGGGTTAGCCAAACACTTACCATTGGTTTACCAAAACTATGGTGGACTAACGAAAACGTTTGATCATGACTTGTTGTCACAGATCATGAACGTTAATGTAGATGATATTCCTCCAGAAATAGTGTTTTTCAAGCCAATGAAAACTTTAAAAGGTTTTCTTGCACAGGAGCCTATATACTCTGGTATTGCCAATAAGGATATTTTACGAGAGCATCCGCTGCTTTCACGAGAGCTGCATTTTGCATTGAGTGTGCTTTATGATGTTAAGGGGTTGTTGTCAAGTCAAAAGACCGGACATATCGTAACAGAAGCTCCTATATTCTCCCATATTAATGATCAGATAAGCTTGGTCTTAGACATACTTTCTGCTAAGGGAGAGAAGCTATATCAAGAAACTGACAAAATATTTGCAATGCTCAGTTCTGACGTAGGGCTGGACATATTCTTAGCATCTTTAAAAAATTATAAAAAAAAGACGGAGTTATTGGGCTATCTTGGCTCCCTTATAGACAAGATGTCAGGTTTTTCAGGGAACATCCAGAAATTCCAACAAAGCGTCAAGCTATTAGCAAACTCTCTTCCACAAAATTATCAGTCCAGTGTAACCTCTGTCCTTGAGTATTTAGATCGTCAAAGTGTACTGGATAGTGTAAAACTAAATGCTAAAGACATGCTCATAAACATCAAGGAGATAGCTCCAGATGCTGTCAGCGCCATGATGAAAGCAATAGACCTAACCGACCCATATTATAATGGCCAGTACACCTATCCAAGGGTTTTAAACGCAATGCTACATAGGCTGTACGCTACTGCCGCCAATGAGCCTATTTTACTACGATATCCACTTTCAAAAGAGGTGCATTTTGCGGTTAGTGTCCTTTATGATCTTAAGGTGGGGTTATCAGGTCATGAAGGGAGTTCCCTAGTCACAAATCATGAGATATTAGGTGATGTAACAAGTCAGATCACTTTCATCCTGGATTTATTGTCTCAGCACCACAAATTAGATGAGATGGATGGAGCGAACATCATACAATATCTGAGCAATAGCTATCAACCATTATATGAATTTCTAGAATCTGTATCCACTGACGTATCCACGCCGGTGCTCACCCGGATCGCTATGTATATTAACAGCCATATCTCTGATGTTGACCAGAAAGTTACTGTTGAGACATTACGTAATTTAAAAGAACGCCAGGAAAAAAATGAGGATATTAGGAATGTTGTAGGGTACACGATCGACCTCAAAAAGATAGCTCCATATGCTGTTGACATTATTACGGAAGCACTAAGAATTAATGAGCTTCCTGATACTCAACAGGAGAGCTATCCAAAAGTTTTACATACAGTACTATATGCATCTATAAAGGCTCGACTCCAAGCCATTCTGGACAACGTTGGGTCGCATGGAAGAGCACAGGCATTAAGTGGTCTAGGTGACATTACGACAATACAGCGAGAATTGTCTCATAACCACAAAGCAGTGACGCAATTCATACCTTTAGTGTTACCGGCTGAAGAAGGTGTCAGGATTAATGATCTACTCACCAATCTATTGACCGAATGTATGCGCAGTAATGGTAATGAGTACTTAGCGTATATAGGCACAATATCATTGTTAAAGGAGAGGCTGGCATCAACTTCGCCTACTGACCTACTTATTAGACATGATTTATTTCGTCCTACGGCAGAAAGATCATATTGGCCATATTCCAATGAACAAGCACATGCTGTCAGGAGTATTCAAGATCACACCGATGGGAGTAGTGGCACTCATTTTAAAAAGGGAATAGCACTTAGTAAAGCTGAGGCACTGTTAATGGGGGCGAAGGCTACGCACGACATGTTTAAAATATATGACTACCTGGGTGGAACCAACCACACCGGAAGCATAGGGTCATATGGCTTTACGAAACATAATTTAATTAAAGTGGGCGCTGGATACTACACTTTGAAGATCTTCACCTCATTGCCTCAAGAGCGCTGGAAAGCGGGGGTATTAGCTGTGCAGGAGTATAGCAGATGGTACATGTACAGTAGTCACAAGGATGTTTCACAAGACCTCAAAAACGCTGAAAATCATGATGTTACTAGTATTGTAGTACCGTCGCTGCTTTTTGGTGCTACTACAGCCTCTATGTTTCAGTTTTGGGGTGCTACCGTGTCTGTACCCGCCTTGTCAGCCGTCTGTGTAGTTGGTTCTGCCATTTACTTTGCTGTAGAATATGCAAAGCTATATCCTTCTCAAGATCCTTTGGTAAGCAACCTATGCAGCTTTGGTGATGTTCTATGCAAAATGGTCGCAGTAACATCGATTTTTACAAACGGTATGTCGTTGTACATGAGAGGCTTCATATTACTTGATGTGATTGCTTCCAATATACCAGATACACCTTATGTAGCAGAAACATCGGACTCGCAATATCAAAACGGTACTGTATCGCAGAACCAGTTCGATGAAGCAGCTGAAGCTTTACAACCCGTAAACTACGAAATATAAATTTACTGTTTGTATTTTATATTTCTGTGATACTATAAAGGGATGGGTCAATAAAAGGGGGAAACAATTGTGCCTGTTATACTTGAAAATAAGGTATTTGACGAAATTGAAATAGGTGATAGTGCAAGCCTTAGTCGCACCTTAACAAAGCAGGATATTCAAATATTTGCTGCAATGACTGGTGATATGAATCCTATACACCTGGACGAAGACTACGCTAAAACCGATATCTTTCACAAGATAATAGCGCACGGAATGTGGGGTGGCTCCTTGTTCTCAACGCTGCTAGGTACTCAGCTACCTGGACTTGGCACGATTTATCTAGAACAGCAACTGTCATTTTTAAAACCCGTTGCACTTGGTGACACAATTACCGCAACAATCAAAGTGTTGGAAAAAGATTCGACACGTAATACAGTGTTGCTTGAGTGTAAGTGTGTTAATCAGAACGGTAAGGAGGTGATTTCTGGAACCGCAAAGGTTTTAGCTCCAAAAGAAAAAGAAAAGTATAACAAAGCTTCTTTACCCAAAATTGAAGTAAGAACTACAGACCAGGCATCATACTATCAGACACTTCTCTCAAAAATTGACAAGAGCCAACCACTTAAAACCGCTATAGTCTTTCCCACTGAAGAGAGTGCACTTGCAGGCGCCATTGTATCAGCTGAGGAAGGTATCATAGAGCCGATTTTAATTGGACCAAAAGATCAAATCAACGCACTTGCAAAAGAGCAAAACCTGAATATCTCAAGATATCAATTGCTTGACGTTGAGTTTCCTAGAGAAGCCGCTGCCAAAGCTGTTGAATTGGCTAGACAGTCACAAGTTGGAGCAATCATGAAGGGTCAAATCAAAACAGCTGAGTTGATGCATGAGGTAATGGCAACCAACACTGGTTTAAGGATAGGAAAGATTTTGAGCCATATCTTTGTAGTGGATGTGCTTGTATACCATAAGCCGCTGTATATTACAGACGCCGCAATCAACATCAAGCCAACTTTAGGCGATAAAATAGGCATATTACAAAATGTTGTTGAGTTGTTTAATGTGGTTGAAAAGAGAAAAGCAAAAGTCGCAGTCATTGCGGCAGTAGAGACCGTCACCGAAAAGATGCAATCCACACTTGATGCATCCGCTTTGTGTAAAATGGTGGAGCGGGGTCAAATCAAGGGCGCATTGATAGACGGCCCATTAGCTCTGGATGACGCGATATCCAAAGAAGCTGCTGAGGAAAAGGGTATAATTTCACAGGTTGCAGGAGATGCAGATGTGATACTTGTACCAGATATAGAAGCTGGAAATATATTGTACAAACAACTCACCAACCTATCAAATTTTGAAGCTGGCGGAATTGCATTGGGGGCAAAAGTTCCTATAATTCTCGCGAGTCGCTCCAGCAGTATAGAAACACGTAAAGCATCATGTATTTTGGCTACATCTTATGTTAGAAATCAAAAATAAATCGATCTTAGTGATTAATGCAGGCTCTTCAAGTATCAAATTTTCGGTATTTGTTGTGCATGAGGCAAAACTAGCGCTACTATATCATGGCGAAATAGATAGCGTCTTGCACTCACCTATATTTGAAGTATTTGATGCTCATAAGGTTCAAGTGCATAACGCAACGCTCTCTTCTTCCGATCATCAGGGAGCCTTAAATGAACTTTTAACTTGGGTAAACGACACCCTTGCTGCAGATGGAGGTAAGCTCATAGGAATAGGGCATAGAATCGTTCATGGTGGTAAAAAATATAGCACCCCGGTTTTAATCGATAAGGGAATACTTGAAGACTTGGAAACGCTCAAACCTTTGGCGCCAATACATGAACCGTATAACCTATTAGCTATTGAAAAATTTGCATCCTTATCTCCAAAACTACCGCAAGTTGCTTGTTTTGACACAGGCTTTCATACGACACAGGAGAAAATAGCACAAGCGACAGGGCTACCTCAGGAATACGAGCACAGAGGTATTATAAAATACGGATTTCATGGGCTTTCATACGAGTATATAACCACCATTCTACCTGAATACATAGGGAACAAAGCATCAGGTAAGATTGTAGTGATGCACCTTGGGAATGGTTCCAGTATGTGTGCAATCAACAATAAAAAAAGCGTTGCCTCTACAATGGGATTCTCAACAATTGATGGATTGATGATGGGAACCCGTACGGGCAGGCTTGATCCTGGTATAGTTCTGTACCTGCTTCAAGAAGAAAAAATGAAGGTAGATGATGTTGTTAACTTACTGTACAAAAAATCGGGTTTGATAGGAGTTTCTGGAATCAGCAATGACGTGAGGGAGTTGTTAAATAGCGATAAAGAGTCTGCTCAATACGCGCTGGAGCTGTACTGCTATAAGGCTTCGTATGAACTAGGGGGTCTGATGAGCACACTGAACGGGGCCGATACTCTAGTGTTCACTGGCGGCATAGGTGAGAACGCACACTTGATTCGGTATAACATCTGTAAGAAGTTTGAGTGGTTGGGGTTACAAATAGATGAACAAGCCAATAAAAATAATCAAACAATCATCTCAACTATCGCATCATCGATCGACGTCTTAGTCATACCTACTAATGAGGAGAAAATGATAGCGCAACATACAGTGGATATACTGCGCGCTAGGGGTTTGGGTTGAGCGCATTGTTTTTCTTGCTTTAGACCTCTTGCCTAACTCATTCCGAGTGGTTATTTTGTCGTCAAAATTTGTCTGCGCTCCTCACATATATAGGATATGCTGCGGTGCTCACCTGCATTTTTCCTAAAAATTCCTCACTCATTTATGAGTTATGCAAGAGGTCTTTTCCCTCAATCTCCTCCAGTACTCCAATCTTTTCTTGATTTCTCTTTCAAATCCAATCTCCTTTGGTTCGTAAAAGGTCTCCCTTGCCATGCCTTCAGGAAAGTATTCTTGCCCTGAAAACCCTTCTGCTGTGTCGTGATCATAGATGTACCCACGCCCGTATCCCTCCTTTTTCATCATCGATGTCGGAGCGTTTAGTATATGCTTTGGTGGAGACAGTCCTCCACTCTTCTCTGCTGATATCTTTGCTCTGTTGTGCGCGGCGTATACAGCGTTTGATTTAGGAGCAGTGGCTAGGTACAACACTAGCCTTGTTATGACTAAATCACCCTCTGGAGAGCCAAGAGCATCATATGCTTCTCTAGCGGCCATCGCCTGCACTAAAGCATCCGGCTCCGCTAGACCGATATCCTCTGCTGCAAACCTTATGAGCCTTCTTAAAATGTACTTTGGCTCTTCCCCACCTTGTAGCATTCTCATCGTCCAATACAAACTCGCATCGCTATCTGAGCCTCTCAGAGATTTATGTAGTGCACTTATAAGGTTGTAATGGGCTTCCCCAGATTTATCATATAGTGTAACGCGTTTTTGCAAAACGTGCTTTAACTCACTCAGTGTCAGTTCCTGGTCGATGTGAAAAAGCTCCTCACACATGTTGATCAGATATCTGCCATCTCCATCAGACATGTGGCATACAAGGAGTCTCCCCTCAGATGTAAGTGGTAGTCGTTTACCAACTATCAGTTCTGCCCTTGAGATCATCATGTCCAGCGCTTCCATCGATAGTCTTTTGACCACCATCACCTTACAACGCGACAACAAGGCACCATTGAGCTCAAAAGATGGGTTCTCTGTAGTTGCTCCAAGCAAAGTTATCGTACCATCTTCTAGGTAAGGAAGAAAGACATCTTGCTGTGAGCGGTTTAAAGCATGTATTTCATCCAGCAACAACACCGTGTCGATGCCCTTGTCCTTACGCGCTATAGCTGCTTCAAACAACTTCTTGAAGTAACCTACGCCTGATGATACACCAGAGACGCACTCAAAGTACTTGCCAGTGCTTTCTCCCAAGATTCTCGCCAAAGTTGTTTTGCCCGACCCTGGAGGTCCCCAAAAGATACTACTCGTCACTTTACCAGCGCCCAACATCATGGATATTGGGCCTCCAGGCAACAATAGGTGGTCCTGCCCATAGACCTCCGCAAGATGCTTTGGTCTAACCTGTTCGGATAGTGGTACATTTTTGTGGTGCGAGATATCGTACATGTTCTGATTTAGGAGATACTGTTAGCAAAGGGAGATGGATGCCCCTTTTCAGGGGCATGACAAAGAAAGGGAAGCGGGCATGGCAAAGGAGGAGTGGGCATGGCAGAGGAGAGACGGGAATTGCAAGTGCTATTGTGCTCTACAACATCCGGATTGTCAATGATGGAGGTTGTGTGGATGCCCCTTTTCAGGGACATGAAAAAGAAAGGGAAGCGGGCATGGCAAAAGGGATGAGCTGGAATTGGAATGACAAAGGAGGGGCGAGCATGGCAAAGGAGAGACGGGAATTGCAAAGAGGAGAGAGAGAAGTAGGAAGTGTTTGCTATTGTTTAATGGGCGTTTTTGCATATAATGAGTCTAGTGTTGGAAAACAAAAACATGTCAAGTTTATCTAACAAAACTAAGGCTAAGTTTATGAATGCAAAAATATTTTGCCTATTACCCATCATAACGCTGATCGCTGGTTGCGCAGACCACGAGCATCCATGCTCTGATGTAGCAGTGGCTCAGAGATCAATGGTGCTTGCTCCCAATGTAACATCCAAAAATAAAGAGTTACCAGCACTTGGAAAGCCTCATAGTATGATGATGGTGAAGAGTATGTACGTTGGGACAAAACCTGGGTTTGTGCTAAGTCCTCCAAAGTCCAACTTACGAGACCCATATTCCCCCATAAAGCCTTCCAGGGTCTCTGAAGCGAGTGGCTACAACAATGGGGTTGTGCCAAGTCCTCCAAAGTCCGAATTGCAGGAGCCATATGAGCCATATTCAGAACTAAAGAATGCCGTGACACCTCAAAGCATTGGATACAACAAAGCCGCAGACACTTTGAAGCGCAGAGAGACTAATCGGTTCTTTTCAGTACATAATAGGAAGGAAAAACCTCAAGATTTCAATCTAATTAAAAAGGTATGGTAACAATATTGTGTATAGTTGTTCAATAAGAGCTTGTCCGCAAATTAATTGGAATGAAAAGAATCTATGGAGAAGTTGTCTGTTAAGTTGTTAGCAAAGGGAGATGGATGCCCCTTTTCAGGGGAATGACAAAGGAGGGGCGAGCATGGCAAAGGAGAGACGGGAATTGCAAAGAGGAGAGAGAGAAGGAAGAAGGAGAAGTAAGGTGAGAGAAGGACAAGGATTATGCTTGTCTATAACGTCTTAGGAAGCAGGCGTCGCCGTACGAGAAGAAGCGGTATTTTTGTTGAACAGCGTGGAGGTAGGCTCTTTTCATTCTCTCCGTTCCAGCAAACGCACAAACAAGAATGAATAGTGTCGATTTTGGTAGGTGAAAGTTGGTCAATAACATATCCACAGCCTTAAATCGATAACCAGGGTATATAAAAAGATTGGTGCTCCCGTGACACCCCCTTAAAAATCCACGTTCATCTGCCGTAGCCTCTAAAGTACGCAAGACCGTAGTGCCAACAGCGATGACTTTGTTGCCGTTAGCCCTTGCATCGTTGATGATAGCAGCACTATCAGTAGGAATCAAAAATGCTTCCTCGTGCATTTCATGCTCTGTGATGTGTTCACTGCGTATTGGTAGAAAAGTACCGCCACCTACGTGTAAAGTAATATAGGCTAACCGCACTCCTTGTGCTTGAATATCCTCAAGCATACCAGTAGTGAAATGTAAACCAGCCGTAGGAGCAGCGACTGCACCATCAACGCTAGCAAAGACTGTTTGATAGTCGGATGTGTCGGCTTCCGTTGGAGCGCTTCTTTTGATGTAAGGCGGTAACGGTACGTCCCCGTATAACTTCAGCTGTGATATCAAGCTGTCTCCTTGGCATGCAAATTGTATGGTGATTTCAGGGCTGTTTTGAGACTTCCCAATGATTTGAAACAGTAAAATCTTGCCATTGACAGCAAACGTATCACCTACACGAACCTTTTTCCCAGGTTTCGCAAAAGCAAGCCAGACATTCCCTTGAACGTTCTTGTATAGATTGAAGCTTATGATGCCATCATTGATCACGTCATCTCCAAACTTTGACACCTTGCGCGCTCTCAACAAAGATGGAATGACTCTAGTGTTGTTAAGTACTAACACGTCACCTTTTGAAAGGTACATCGGTAGATCGGTGATGTGTAGATCCTCCATGATGTCTGTGACATTCAGCAACCTAGAGCGAGATCTAGGCAATGGTGTCTGTGCTATTAGCTCCTTTGGTAGGTGGTAATCAAAGTCAGAAAGCTTCATCGCAGATCTACCAAGGTACCACCTATATTCGAGGAAAAATAATGGATGGCATAGCTATTTCATGACCACACTCCAGCTTTGTGCCTATGTCTTGTAACGCAGGTGGCTTAATTTGCAGTATGCCAAAGATTTTTTCTGCGGATTGAGGCATGAAAGGCTGTAGGAGTGTGCCGATAATACGTATGACGTCTGTCAGTACAAACAGGACAGTCTCCATCCGCTCTACGTCCACATTTTTAAGATGCCATGGAGCATGTGAAGAGACGTATTCATTAGCTCTGCTTGCAAGCTCTATAATAAGGTTGAGTGCCCTATGCAAAGCCTGCTCATTTATGGCTTCTTCAACCTTTTGAGGAAGCTCATAAGCAATTTGAAATAGTGCTATATCCTCATCGCTAAATGCGTGATGATACGGAATCTTCCTGTCGCAGTTTTTATGTATGAACGTCAAAACTCTTTGAATAAGATTTCCTAAGGTGTTTGCCAGATCCGCATTCACTACCCTTATAAAGTGTTGCTCCGAGTAGTTGCCATCCTTGCCAAATGGAAGCTCTTTCATGAAAAAATAACGAACATAGTCAAGGCCAAACTTATCAACCAAAGCAAAAGGATCGATAGTATTACCAAGAGACTTGGAAATCTTTTCCCCCTCGTTTGTCCACCATCCATGCGCGAAAATTCGAGTCGGAGGCGCTATATCAAGGGCCATTAAAAAAGCCGGCCAGTATACCGCGTGAAACCTCAGTATATCCTTTCCAACGATGTGAAGATCGCATGGCCAGTACTTTTCTTTGCTTTGTATTGCAGACAGGTAGTTAAATAGTGCATCTAACCATACATATATTACATGCTCCTCATCACCAGGCACCGGAATGCCCCAATGAAATGAAGTACGCGAAATCGATAGATCCACTAGGCCGCTTCTTACAAAGGATACCACTTCGTTTCTTCTACTTTCCGGAGCTATAAAGTCCTCATGTTTTTCGTAAAATTCAAGAAGTCGATCTTGCCACGCAGACAGCTTAAAAAAATATGTAGGCTCTTCCAGCCATTCCACAGGTGACCCACTTGGAGCATGACCGTCAATCAGCTCTGAAGCGCTGTAAAAGGCTTCATCTCTGACGGAATACCAGCCGCTGTATTTTCCTAAATAGATGTTGCCGTTTTCGATGAGACGAGTCCAAATATGACGTACATAAGAGGTGTGCCTTTCTTCGGAGGTTCTGATGAAGTCGTCATTGGAAAAGTTCATCGTTTTACATAAGCCAATAAAATGCAGTGCAGCTTGATCGGTAAACTGCTGTGGTGGAATACCAGCTTTTTGAGCGCTACGTTCTATTTTTTGCCCATGCTCGTCTGTACCAGTTAGAAACATCACGTCTGCTCCCGATAAACGCTTGTAACGTGCTATAACATCGCATGCAAGCGTCGTATACATATGCCCGATGTGTGGTACATCGTTGACGTAGTAAATAGGGGTCGTGATGTAAAAGGTAGACTTGGTCATAATAAGGTACTAGTAAGCTACGAGTAAAACATGATCTATTTATACATTTCTTTGCAATTCTTCAAGTGTTCAAAGCAAATATGTGCAGATCGATCAAACGCCTACACAGACTGCAAAGTGGTTGCCGATGATTACTGACAAGAGAGACATTCATCGTATTTGTCTACTTCAGGGGCAGGTTGCAACTTCATTTCAAGCTGAACTATGTCAGACTTCATTGAAACCTTGTCAGCTCTTTGAATCGACTTGGAACGCAAGTAGTACATGCTTTTGATGCCACTTCTCCAGGCTGAGAAATGTATCATGTGTAAATCCCTTTTATCAATATCAGCTGGAATAAAGATGTTGAGGGATTGACCCTGGCATATAAAAGGCGTTCTGTCTGCAGCAAGTTCTATAATCCACCTTTGATCGATTTCAAATGCAGTTTTAAATACGTCCTTTTCATCTTGAGTCAGAAAGTCCAGGTGCTGAACGGATCCTTCATGGTTCATTATAGATGACCAGATTTCGTCCGTATCATACCCCTTGTCCTGCAGCAACTTTTTTAAGTGCTTGTTCTTGACATTAAAAGAGCCTGTCAGTGTCTTCTGGGTGTATGTGTTTGCGCTGTATGGCTCTATTCCAGGAGAGGAATTGCCAGCGATTATTGAAATGGATGCGGTGGGCGCTATGGCCATTTTATGAGTGAACCTTTCATGGACATTTGCCTCTATGGCATCTGGGCATGCCCCTTTTTCATTTGCAAGCATGATCGAGGCTTTGTCCACCTCTTTTTTGATGTGTTGAAAGATGCTCATATTCCAAGCTTTCGCAACCGCAGTTTCTATTGGTACCATCTTTGACTGCAGGAACGAATGAAGGCCCATTACACCCAATCCTACACTTCTTTCACGATATGCTGAGTATTTGGCTTTTTTCATGTCATCAGGAGCGGACTGTATGAAATCTTCAAGAACGTTATCCAAAAAGCGCATCACGTTAGGTATGAAGTTCGTATCGCTCTTCCACATGTCATAGGTCTCAATGTTCAGAGACGCTAAACAACAGACGGCAGTGCGATCGTTATGTAGGTGGTCCTCCCCTGTTGCCAATAAAATCTCACTGCAGAGGTTGGACGTTTTGACATTCAATCCAAGCTTTGTGTAGATTTCAGGGATGCTTTTGTTGACGTTATCTATAAATAAAAGATAAGGTTCCCCGGTCTCGACCCTGGCAGTCAAAAGCCTAATCCATATATCTCTGGCCTTCACTATGCTTACCATTCTTCCGTCCTTAGGGCTTTTTAGTTCCCACGGTGCATCTGCAGCTACAGCCTGCATGAAGCTGTCAGGTATAACGACTCCGTGATGTAGGTTTAAAGACTTACGGTTTAAATCACCACCTGTCGGTCTCCGTATTTCTATAAATTCTTCGATTTCTGGGTGCCACACAGGCATGTAAACAGCAGAGCTTCCCCTTCTTAAGCTGCCCTGTGATATTGCAAGAGCTAGCCTGTCTTGGACACCTATAAATGGAATTGCGCCAGAGGTTTTTCCATTCCCCCGTACCCTTTCACCTATTGATCTCACTCGCCCCCAATAGGTTCCGATGCCACCCCCCTTTGAGGCAAGCCAAACGTTCTCGTTCCATACTTCAATTATGCCCTCAAGGCTATCCTTTACTTCGTTAAGAAAGCAGGAGATAGGTAGTCCGCGGTTTGTGCCACCGTTGCTCAGTACTGGTGTTGCAGGCATTAACCACATTTTACTGATATAATCGTATATACAGTTTGCATGCGTTTCGTTATCTGCGTAATGCTTTGCTACTCTCGCAAAAAGGCCCTGAAAGTCTTCGTTTTCAAGCAAGTATCTGTCAAGTAGCACCGCTTTTCCAAAATCTGTCAGGTGACAGTCTCTGGATTGATCAGTCGCGATGTGAAAATTTCTGTTGCTTGTTTTGTCTGATTTGGGGATATGGGTAGCCATATCTTATCAATACCTCAAAATGTTATTGTGATTGGATGTACAATGATAGTACATATTAGTGGTGTAAATTACAATCACTTTTCGTTATACATAAAACTTGACACGCTGTATAAAGGACTATATCCGATTTAATTTAAAAAGCGTAATTCGCCGCTAATGATTTGCCTGTGTGTCTTGCTGCTCTGTTTGTCTGGATATGTTTTGTGCGCCAGATCTATGTGTACAGAGCAGGGGAGTGGTGTCGGAATTGTAGTGCTGACCTCTGCATTGTGCGGTGTGTTGCTTCTTGTATCGTTTGTGCATCGTATCAGTGAGGTCGCGTACTCTATATATTTGATCGGGGCACTGTTGCTGCTGTACCATGTGCTGTATCAAAGAGAAAATATAGAGTGGCGACGATCTCAGGGATTGATAGCGCTCGTCCTAATCATAATAGTGTATTATTTGCGGGTGGGCCATTCGTACTATACATCTTGGGATGATTTTACATACTGGGGGCCTGCTATCAATACGGTCATAGCAAATAAGGGTATTGCAGCCAATCAAGAAACAATGACTGTCTTATCGCCTTTTTACCATTATCCAATGTTAACGTCCGTGTTTAATTGTTTTATGGCAAAGGTGATGGGGTTTACAGAAGGCAATATGCTGTTTGCTTCAGGGTTGCTGTCCATATTATTTCTTGGAGTGTTGCTGGTAGAAAATAGCCCTATGAAGACAGTAGTGACTGTAACAAGTGTTTTAGCTGTCTGTACACTCTACAATACTGCTCTTAGGTCTCTCTACCCTGATTCCACTCTAGGAATAATATTTGGTGTAACATTGTCGATTTACATTCAAGTCAAAAATAAGGTGAATGCTCTGCTATGTATAGGTCCTCTTCTTTTTGTATTGCCTCAGATCAAGGTGGTGGGGTTCTGGTTGGCATATGCTGGTGTTGGAATCATTTTGATCGATATGGTGATGAGATGGCGAAGCGTTTATAGTACAAAGCTGGTATTTGTGTTTATGTTAATTGCTACTATTCCAGCGGTGAGCCAAGGGATGTGGTACAACCATATCAAATTTGATGGTGCAGTAATAAATCAGCCAAGTTATGGGCTAGGCCTTGAGATGTTGTGGGCGCACCTATCTCCTGAGGCTAGATCGCAAGAAGACATGGAGAGGTTATCAGGTTTTTTGCAAAGCGTGGCAAAGTTTAGTTATACAGAAGGAACTGTTCTGACGTATGTACTAGTGATATTTTCTGTATTTCTGGTCATCAAATATCGCAAAGAGGATTTAGTGGAGTGCGTCAGGCTGTACTGTATATTGTTTGTTTTCTTTGTCCTGTATTTGTGTTTTCGGTGTTCATTGTATTTTAGTCACTTCTCATATGAAGAGGCTGTATCAGGTGCATCGGGTGCTAGATACTATTCAACTTTCTTTACAGCGTTTAGTGTAGTTGCAGCAACATACATAAGAAGGGTGTTGATACAGGTGGATTCTAAAGAGCTGCGAAGATGTACGATCCTAAGTGCTATACTGTTTGTCAGTATCATCTCATATCGTATATACAGCAGGCCATACAAGGAACTAAGCGAAGAGAGAAAGTACGTGAAGTATATCGCAAGTAAGTTAATTGCGGGTGGTGTTGAGCAAAAGGATATCGATTATACGAGAATCTCGCCGTATGGATGTAATGTACTTCGTTATGAGCTGTATCCACATTTAGAGCTCATGCAGGAAGAATACTCAAAATGTGCTGAGTTGGTGCAGCTCCAGATGTCTTGAGTTGTACCAATTCTCATTTTTAAATGATTCAAAACGGATTTTGTGAAACTCGGCTCTGCGCAGGTATTTCAATACACTTACGCAGCCTCATCCTCAAATCCATTTGCCTGATTTAGTCCGTGCGTCAGAAGTGATGGAGAGGAGAAGGGATGAGGGGTTGAGGAGATAAAATGGATTGAAAATCCATAAGAAAATGGTATGAATATGTCATAAAGCTTATGGATTTTACATATCAGATATGCCAATAGAAAACAAAGTTTCCAGTCAAAAACAAGGAAGATTATTTTG
>NZ_SCFA01000034.1 GCF_004210275.1 Rickettsiales endosymbiont of Peranema trichophorum | reverse complement strand
GTCTCCATTCTAAACCTACCAGTTCATGGGCTTTTACAGACATTGTAGTACACTTTCACGAGACTGTCATTAGCGATTTTTGCTACACGTGGGGGGGGCTAACTATTACCCACAGATATAAAATGGTGCTGAAGAATATTTTAGAGTTCTGAAATCGGGATGCAAGATAGAGGCCGCTCGTTTGTCTTCAGGGACAAGGCTAAAATCCCAGACAAGCCCCCGAGAATACAAAGGAGGTCATAACCTGGCTTGGCAAACTAGGAAATTTACTTTCGTAGATTGGTTCTCTAATTGCAATACAACTTGTACACACATATTCCCCGCTCCTCTAGAATTGTGAAGCTAGACGCACTGGCTGTATTGATGAAATCGTGGTCACAACAAACACATCCCAGATTATTTCAACACACATTGCCAGCGCAAGCAGAGCAATCGCCCAAGATGATGGCACATTGGCTCTCACACCTCCAAAATTTCTTCTTTTGTTCCATAATCAGACCCTGGAGCCATTCTCTCTCTCACTCCTTCATTTCAGAACCTAGATTGTTTCTAATAGACTGGTCCTCCATTCAAGATCATGCTCTGAGACTAAAAAATTTTGTCGCATCTCATCTCTTTAAATCCATATTTTTTTGGAATGAGTTTTATAACATACAAGCCTCTCTTTTCTACTTGCAGGATACACGACACCGTATTGTAGACTTCCTTGTCACCAAACAAAACAGACCATGGCTCTTGATCCATGTAGACCCGGACAGTACAAACAGACTCAACCCAGCCCTACCCTACTTCCATCGGGTACTTCAAACAACCCACGCACTTCAGCTAGCTCCAAACATACAACATGTAGATTGCGACTTCAGAGCCATCAGAGTACCTAAAATCTTTCCTCTCACCTCATTTCTCTCTCAACTCGTTTAGGACTCTTTTTTTTTGTGACGTATTTCAATACGCTTACGCAGCCTCATCCTCAAACCCATTTGCCTAATTTAATCTGAAATTTGGTATCATTTAAGATTCTTTTATGGAGCTCACTAGCTTCAGTTGACCCTTACCTCAACAAATCATCCATACTTGTTTTTGAGGCTCAGAAGAGATTTACGCTTTTAATTTTATTTTAACAAATATGATCAAAATCGCACAAAACAAAAAACAAACATAAAAACTCTCTTGACTTAGTTGATCGCATATAGCAAAGTGAGAAAAATCATCAACTAATCAATTCAATCCAATGGAAGTCTTTAACGAAACACAACCGAAAGTTGCAGCAACACACTTAGCGACATTGTTAGGGGTCTCATTACAAGCAATACATAAGCAATTAAAGGCTCAACAAATCACTTGCCCGAAAATGGGTAACAAATCATATATCACACACTCTATAGCGCGTAAGTTGTTTAATCTTAACTTTGAACGTCAGAAAATTTGTTTTCAGATAGTGAAAGGGGGTACTGGTAAGACCACGGCCTTACATAATATCAGTTGTGCGGCTAGTCTTTACGGAGCAAAAATTCTGCTCATAGATCTCGATCCACAGGGTAATTTAACTGACGCTTTTAACGTTGACGCTGATAACGTTCCGGTATTAATAGACGTCATAGAGAAGGATACATCGATCAGAGAATCCATCATTCAGGTCGAAGATGGCATTTACCTGCTACCAAGCCGCATCGAAAATGTGACCCTTGATAGCAAACTGGCGATCACCAAAGCACCGTTGCACAATATATTTAAATCGATATTGGGTCAAATAGAGAACGAATACGATTTCATATTCATAGACTGTCCCCCTATGATGGGGCACTCAGTGACGGCTGCTTCATTGTATTCTGACTTAATCCTAGTACCTTTGAATCCTGATAAGTTTAGCGCAAAAGGTTTAAAAATCCTGAAAAATGAAATTAATAACATTTCTGCACAGTACCAACACACAATTAATTACCGTGTGTTTTTAAATAAGTTTAGCGGCAATACAATACTTTCAGATAAAGCTATTCAAACTACTATAGCAGCGGAAACAGATCTGGGAAATGCATTTACCACTGCTATACGTCAATCTCAAGAAATTCCAAACGCCACAGATATGAACCAGAATCTGTTTAGCAGTCTCAAAAGGTCCACTGCTAAGGACGATTTTGATTTGTTAACTCGTGAATTATTGAAGATTAACATACAAGAATTAAGTCAAAGAGCTAGAGTTTAATATGCCCACAATAGACAGCATCAAAACTAATCAAAAAACTTTCAAAAAGAGAGCCTATAGACCTTGGGACATCGACGCAACTGGTGGTGTGATTAATCAACCCCCCTCCCCTATTGATCAAGGTACAACAAGTACTGCAGGTACTGGAAGTACTGATGATACTGTCACGGAGCTACAAGAACAGCCCGCTCCACAGATGATACAGAGCAGTATGGAGCAGGATACAGTGCTTCTTATATCTCCTTACGAGATCAAAAACTGGGAATTTCACGACAGACCGGCAAACGAGCTTGGAGATATACAAAATCTTGCTAAAGAGTTTAAAGACATAGGACAACAACAACCTTGTATAGTGCGCCCTGCTCAGAGTTCAGCCACAGGTGTAAAATATGAGCTCATAGTTGGAGAGAGGCGGTGGCACGCAGCTAAATTGGCTCAAGTCGATCTGAGAGTGATTGTTAAACATCTAACAGATACCGATGCTGCAATCATACAAGCATCTGAAAACTTGAACAGGAAAGGTCTGTCGGATTATGCAAGGGGCATGAGTTATGCCAAGCTAATCAGCAACCAAATCATTACTCAAAAGGAACTCACAGAGAAACTGTCAATTAGTAAGCAACAAGTATCAAGGCTATTATCTTTCAGCAAGATACCCAAAGAGATACACGATGCGATAGAAGACTTTTCTAGAGTGACTTTAAGAACAGCAGAACAAATTAAACAACTCAGTAGTAGAGGTAGCAATTACATTGAAGCGATCATACTACTAAAAGATAAGATTAGAGATGGAAAGATAGGATATGAGAAATTGAAGATCTTGGTGGAGCAATACATTAACACACAGGTCCTGGATGTGGCCACAAGTGTCAAAGTCTCTGATGACCAAGGTAGACATCTATTTACCTGGAGATTAGATAGCAATCTCAATCACTCTATACACTTTCCAAGCGATATTTCTGTGTTGATTAGAAGTAAGACAATTGATATCAATACGATTAACAATTCTTTAATAGAGGTGCTAAATACTATGCTCGTATTACCAAAGGACGATTAACAGTCCCCCGCGGGGGACTTAAAGCTCTAATCTAGGAAATTAGAGCTTTAATGTTTGCTTAAGCTAGGCTCAAACAAGATACTAAAAGTAGTTTAGCTTAAGTAATTTAAAATTGCAATATCATTTTATAGAATTACTTATGTTAAAACGTAACAAAGGAAAGCTAAGGGTTTTTCTATTTCATCAAGAAATTGCTGATGAAATAGGTCAGGATCAGGCAATATTTTTAAATCAAGTACAGTACTGGTTATCTAAATGTGGAAGATGTATACCTCATCTGACTGGTCAGTGGTTTTACAGTTCCTTACAGCAGTGGCATGTACAGCATTTTAGTCACTGGTCAATGTACAGACTAAGAAAAACCATATCTTCATTAGAAGAGTCTGGTTTACTTCTCACATCAAAAGTTAACTCACATCACAAGAATCATACAAAATGGTATTCGATCAATGAGGAGAAGTATAACGCTCTTGTATCTTCTATCACAAACCCTTCTAGTCCAACACCTACTAAATTTGCAGTAACACCGTCCGTACATAACAATACGCTGGATCAACAACAAATGTGTAAGATGCAGCTTGTTGCTGAAGCAATGATTGAAGCATGGAACGAGGAGTCAGAACGATATGGTCATCATATTCCTGCTTACTGTGATACCACTATTGTAGAGAGATTATACAAACTGTGGCAGGGTATATTTAAGCAGGATATGCAGTTATGGAGAGCATATTATAGACTCGTCACCAGTAGTAATTTTTTGATGGGTGGAGTAAGTTACTTTAAAGCAACGTTCAGCTGGCTAGTAAAGTACGAAACGGTACTTAAGATTACTGCAGGAGGTTATGGTGTAAACATATCCTTGAACGGTGCTGAAGTGAAGGCAACATATCGATTTGTCGAAACTCAACAAATCAATAATAGTATGAAAGAGAATAAATATCCAAAAAGATCTTCTTCTACACACATTGAGAAAACAAAAAAAACAGAAGAACTCACACTTGATACCAAAAAAGTAGAAAACACTCAATCAGACAACAACGACACAGAACTTCTAACATCCTGTGAACCATCAGAATCAACAATACCACAACAAATGGTAAATATATGGAACGAAGAATTCAGATATAGCCTATCGCCTATCAGAAGCTATAGCAACGCAAAGATAGCAAAGACACTGTACGACATATACATACGAATATTTGAGACCAACATGGAGAAGTGGAGGCAATATGCACGAACTGTAAACAGCAGCAAATTCTTGATGGGAGAGAAAACAACAAGGCAAGGTTTTAAGGCCTTGTTTAGTTGGTTGATCAGAAAAGAAGTAATAGAAGAAATATTAGGAGGAGGGTACGGAGTAGGGGACAGGGTAATAGACAGATACAGAGTCAGTGAAAATATAGAACAGGAGAAGAAAGCGATCATAGAAAAAGCGGTAGAACAAGTATCGTTGGTGACGAAAGCAAGGGTGTGTGAGGAAGAGGAGTTTAAAAGATACGTGTTAGAAGAGGGTTTTGAGGGGGACGGTAACAGATACGGGATAAAGTCATATATACGAGGTAGCTGGTATATTAGCGGGGAGAGATTGATATATGACGAGAGGAATAAGGGTTTATACGATATATTATATGAAACGTATGTACTGAAGAAACAGACGGGGAAAAATAGATTGGAGATGTTGAAAGACCTAGAGGAAGGATTAGATGCAGGAATAAAGAAGAGGGGTTTAGGTCTAGAGACGTTGGATGGTCTCAAGAAGTTAAAAAGAAGTGTGATGGAGGGTCGTATACAAGATCTTGGGGAAAATATTAATCTACTACTTTCAGAGCGAACAATGGAATGTTGAGAAAATACAAAAACGCCGAACGATCTTCTCTGAAGTAATGGTTTTGGGGTCTACTGATATAATCAATTTTAGGCGTGGCATATGCAAATATTGTTACCATAAATTCCTGCTCTACCAATCTCGTCTCTCCTTTTGCCATTCCCGCTCCCCTCTTTTGTCATTTCACGCAAAAACGGGAATCCATTTGTCTTTGCCAACAACTTAACAGACGACTTTTGCCCGAATTCTTTTCATTCCAATTAATTTGCGGACATACTTTCAGTACTACAAAAGTTTGACTAATAAACGAAAAACCAGATTCAGTGAAGAAAAATATTGCACAACATGTTCTAGATGTGTTGCTATTATTTTATTACTATTTTACATTGAATTGTAGCATGTATATTAAGCCCATATTCTGTAGTACTTAAAACATTAGAGGTAAAATGAACAAAAGCAAAAATATAGTAGAACTAATTGGTCAGTTGTCAAAAGAAGTGAAGGGGTTGAAGACAAAAGAAGGGAAGGACTTTGCAATTATTACCGTAACAGTACCAAATGATAAAAGAACAGAGCTTATCGATGTGTTTATTTGGAATCAAGAAACAATAGATTTCGCGACCAAGTATTTAGAAGTGGGAAACACTGTAAGTATCAAGGGAAGTTTATCAAAGACTGATAAGGGTCTGTTTGTACGTTGCCACCAACTAGAAGATCTTGGTATTAAGGAATCTGCGGAGTCCGAGGAACAGAAGCAAGAGACTACTGAAACGACGTAAGTACAAATATATTTGATCAATGTCTATTTAACGAGGGAGGAATGAGATGAGTGGTAAAGTGATCAGCAAATTAGAAAACACTGCAATATTGATGTCAATCTGTATACAGTCTTATTGGACTAATGCCATCAATAAGATTGCATCAAAGGAAGGTGGATGGATGGGATTATTGCGTGTCTCCCTACTTGTGATACCTATGGCGGTCGTGCTATATCCGGAGATCGGCATAAGTGCCATAGAAAACATAAACGGCATGGCCGCTTTAAGTCAGAAGGTCCAGAACGAAATACAGAGCCATGGTATATCCATAGTTTTGAATGCTGCGGGGATAGGTACAGCTGCTTTTGCCTTGATCACCTCTAGATGGACAATGCTCCTTTTTGGTGCAGCATATTTGGTATTTGTAAACGTTTTCTTTGGCTTTGTAAACGGCGCATTCAAAGTATAGACACTAAACACAGGTGCAACATGTACGATAGGAACGTCATTTTGAGATATTTGGATAGTCCTACTAGAATAGCATTTTGGACCACAGACGAGATGAGTGCGTTATTTTTACCGATATCATTAGGCTGTTTATTCAAGTTTCCTATGACTGGTCTAGTGCTTAGTATTCTTACTTACGCGGCATTGAGATACGTGAAGCAGTATATAGGTGGCGGTTTTCTTAGGCATGCTTTCTACTGGTATTTGCCTGGGATGCACAAGTCTATGAGGCTAAGAATACCTTCGCACGTTAGGGAATATATAGGGTAGCTATGGAGCTGTTTAGATGGAACAACAGCATAGATAGGTTAGTCAAGCAGAGAAATGGGTTTCTAGTAGTATCGCTTGGGCTTCTTATAGCCAATATGCTACTTAGTGGACTGTTGTTTATGAAAGATGAGCGAATTATAGTGGTGCCGGCTTACTTCAAGCAAAGTTTTTGGGTAGAAGGCCACCTGGTATCAGAAGCTTATATAGAAGAGATGAGTCTCTTTTTTACGAAGATGATGCTGGACACAACACCAGATAGTCACCAATATAGAAAGGACGTAATACTGAGATATGTTGCGCCAGAATACTATCATGATCTTGAAAAAAGGCTGATAGCAGACGCCAGAAGGATGCAAAAGGAGGGAGTGAGCACTATGTTTGCTCCAAAACAAGTAGAAGTTAACACAAAAGAGCTGAAATCAGAGGTAGTAGGGACGTTAACTCAATATGTTGCAGGCACTAGAATAGGACAAAGTAAAGAGAGATATGAATTGACATTTGGCTATAGTGGAGGGGTGTTTATGCTAAAAGGGTTTGAAACTAAGTATGAATGAGAAATATCTAGTAGCGCTCGGTATATTTCTGTTCATTGTCATATGTGATAGTATTGCTCTGGCTAGTACGCAGGAATACCAGCTGAACGAAACTCGGAGAATTCATGGGTATATAGGAAGATCTGAATCCAATCGTATCAAAGTAGAGGGTGACAGAATAGTAGAGGTAATAGGTCTAGACGATGATTTTGCACTGGAAAGCGACTCTAAACTGGGGCAGATCTTTATTAAGCCAATGGTAGATAGTGCCACTAAAGCTACTTTCACTGTTATTACAGAAAGAGGGAAAACCCAGGATTTTAGCCTTGTGATTAAACCCAGCATAGATGGGCAAGTTATATTGTTGAAAAGCGATGTTTCAATAGACGTTGGATATATAGGTAACAAGCACGGGGTACATGATGAGATCATATCGATTATAAAAGTGGGACTGGACTACAAATCTGATGCAAAACAGAAGGCATACATAGAGAACGGTCTGGAGATGTTGCTACTGACACAAAGGAGAATTAGGCATCATACATTGGAAGTGTGGACCATAAAAAATGTAGACGATAAAAGTGTGATGCTTGCAGAAAAATCGTTTGTGAAGAATGAGAAGGTATTAGGCCAAATGTCGCCTATAGCCATTATGATCGAAGATAGACATTTGGAACCAAATCAGACAACTCGGTTGTATAAGGTCAGATACAATGGAAAATGAAACGGCAAATGAGCATAATAGCAATGAAATGCAAGAAAGGCCTGGTTTTAGCTTAAGCACATTTCAAAAGCAGCTTATTATTGCTGGGGTTATGTTGGGAGTGATAGTAATGGCTATGCTTCTTATACTGGTGCAGATTCAGCCCATTACATTAAGGAATAGTTCCGACACTGCTGAACGCGAGAAAAAATATAAGAAGGAGATCGAGGTGATAGGGGACAAGGTGGATTCGGAAACCGTATGGCGTTATAATCAGGAAGAAAACATCAGAGGGGTAAAGGATGCCTTGGCTACAATACAGTCTGATTTGATTAAAGCAAGCAATAGGGCTAGTGGTACAGTTGCACATGGCCAGAGTTCTGAGGAACTAGTGATATTGCGCCAAGAGCTTGCGGAACTAAGAAACATGATTGACGGCATCGGGAATAGCGTGACTAGTAATACTGGAGATATGGGTACGATAGGTACTGCCAGATATGGAATTAGCAAGGTCAAAATACCATTGACCGAACAACAACCAGGGCATGCTCCTATTAAGAATAAAGAGGACACTATTCCTGCTGGTAGTTTTGCTAAGGCTATAATACTTGGTGGGGTTGACGCGTCTACTGCTTTAACTGCATCTGCGGATCCAAGGCCGCTCCTGATTAGGTTAATTGACCCTGGAACGTTACCTAGGAGATTTACGAGTGATTTAGAAGACTGTCACATAGTGGCAAGTGGTTATGGAGATTTATCTAGCGAAAGAGTATTTGCAAGGCTTGAGAAGCTAACGTGTGTAGAGAGAGTAAGCGGTGAGATTATAGAAACAGAGGTGGCAGGTTATATAGCTGGAGAAGACGGTAGAGCAGGTATTAAAGGTCACGTGGTAGAAAAGGGGCGAGGCTATCTGGCAAAGAGTGTAATGGGTGGAGTATTACAGGGTATTGGTGGTGTACTAAACCCCGAGAAATCTGCAATTGTTAGCTCCGTAGGTGCGATTTTACCAGGACGTAGTGCTACTGAGAAGTTGAAAGAAGGTGTCGTCAGTGGTGCTAGTGGCAGTATGGATAGGCTATCCAAATACTATATAGAGCGTGCAGAGAGTATACAGCCCATTGTCCAAGTACAGAGCGGAAGAGTTGTAGACGTGGTATTTACTGAAGGCGCAGACATTGGTAGCAATAACGTTAAGGAAAGTTTGAGGCTTAGGAGGAGCTCGACTTCAGATGGAGATAACCCTCAAAATGGAAAGGAAAAGTATGCTCAATAAGCTTATCATATTTTTTATGGTTTGTGTTCTTAGTAGTTGCACAGTATCACAGGAACAGGACTGCAAGGTTGGGAAAGGTACAAACTGTAAATCGATCAGTGAAGTAAACGCTATGACCTCTAGTGGTGAGCTTGGTGCCACTGATGCATCTGGGGACTTATCTGGGAATGTGCCTGTGAGACTGTTTGTGGATTCTACCTATCCTTCTGATGGGGATGATGAGACAAATTCGGTACTGAGAAAACCTGAGAAAACGGGACGGATTTGGATTAGCGGTTTTGAAGACAAGCAAGGAAACTACGTAGAAGAAAGCTATATTTATACGATTCTTGAAAAGGGAAAATGGGTGAATGTTAGATAGCATTGCGAGAAAAATAGCGCTATATCTTGGTGAAAATAGCGAATTTGGAGTCAAATCGGATCAAAGCTTTGTGTTAAGCAAATCTAGAGAATTTTTACGCTGGGCCAGCTTGAGTGACCTGTTGCCTTATCAGTCATATGATTCTGAGTATGGAATATTTGTTAGCAACAATAGCATGGGATTTGTACTTGAGATTGGTTTGTTCATCGGTAGTGATAGTAAGCTAGAAAATGAGCTATCTGGATTGTTTAAAAGCATACTTCCTCCTGGGACAAGTATTCAATTTTTACTATCTGCACTACCAAAGGTAGACCATTTGATAGACTACTGGGTATGTACTCAGGAGGATGATTGTGAGATGTTATCAAGTATAGAAAAGAAAAGAGCTCAATATTTTAGGAATCTAAGTCGTAACAGTGTGAATAAGTTTACAATCAGGGATTTTAGGGGGGTTGTCTCTGTATCTGTGCCTATCACAGAAAGGAGCGCTATGATAAAGAGGAAAATAGCTGATTTAAAAGTTCAGGTGGTGAGCGTATTTGAGACGCGTAGTGGACAGGTGAGGTTGTTTGACCCTACTGATTTCATTAATTACCTCTCTGACATATTGAATTATGATGGCAGTGCAACGAGTAGCAACAAGGAGTGGAATAAACTACAAGAGTTAGGACAACAGATCATAGACAAGGATAGGCGATATTCGCTGAGTAAGGATGGTATTGGTATCGACGATGGAGAATATCATATAAGGCTATTAAGCGTCTCAAGGTATCCTAGTACTTGGAGCTTCGGTTTAATGAGCAACTTCATTGGAGATAATTTCAATGATTTTTTGAAAATACCTTGCTCATTTTTGATACATCTTGGAGTTTACATAGAGAACAACAAATTTAGAAGAACTGGCATGTTGGCGAAAGCTTCCAGAGTGGAATCTCAGGCTGCTTCACCGCTTGGGAGATGGATACCGGCATTGAAAAGGGAAGCTGAGGAGTGGACTTTCGTGCGGGAGCAGCTGGAAAAGAATGAGAGGTTGGTAAGATCCCACTATCAAGTTTTGATCATAGATAGAAAGGAGCGTATTACTTCATCGGAGCAACTGATGTTGAGTTTATACAGATCAAATGGTTGGGAACTGTCCAGAGACAAGTTTACAGTAATGTCATCTTTATTGAGCATGCTACCACTGTCTTGGGGTGAAGGCATCAGCGAGGACATGAGCTATATGAGAAGGACAAGAACCACTTTATCGTATGAGGTAGTTAACTTATTACCGCTCCAGGGAGATAGCAAGGGCACATCAAGAGCTGGAATGTTATTTGCTAGTAGACATGGCCAATTGTTTTATTGGTACCCGTTTGATGAGAAACTAGGCAATACAAATTACAACGTGTCTGTGGTGGGTCGGAGTGGAGCTGGAAAATCGGTATTTATGCAGGAACTCGCAACAAGTATTTTGAGACAGGGGGGCAGGGTGTATGTACTTGATGTTGGTAGAAGTTTTGAGAAGCAGGCTAGACAGTTAGGAGGTCAGTTTATAGAGTTTGGTGTGCAATCGAAACTTTGTCTGAACCCATTTAGCACTATCAACGATACATCGCGAGAGAATGTAGAAGAATCGTTATCGGTGTTAAAACCGATCATAAGTATGATGGTAGCGCCCAAATCTGGTACTGGTGACTATGAAGACTCTCTAATTGAAAAAGCATTGTTAGAGGTGTGGAGGTCCAAAGGGAAGGAGGCTGGTATTGGAGACGTGGCGGAATGGTTTTTAGAACGAGGGGATGAAGTATGTCAGAAAATGGGGATTATGCTATTTCCATATACGAGGCAAGGGGTATATGGTAGGTATTTTAATGGTACTGCCAATATCAATTTTGAATCTAAGTTTGTAGTGACGGAACTAGAGGAACTGAAGGTTAAGCCTGATCTGCAGAGGGTAGTTGTACAAATTTTGATGTTACTCATTACAAATACTGTGATACTTGGTAATAGGCAAATAGAAAGCGCTATAATATTTGATGAAGCGTGGGATCTACTAAAAGGTAAGCAGGGAGGAGAATTTATTGAGAAACTTGCAAGGACCTTAAGAAAGTATAGGGGTGCACTAGTTGTTGGAACGCAGAATTTAGATGATTTCTATTCATCGCCTGGAGCAGAGGCTGCATTTATGAACAGTGATTGGCTATGTTGTTTGAAACAGAAGAGTGAATCCATATCATTACTTAGAAAGACGGAAAAATTCAAAATCAACGATCATCAGCAGAAGATGCTAGAGTCTATTACCACAAAGCCTGGGGAGTATGCAGAAGTAATGATCATGACATCGGGGCACTGTAGCATTGGGAGGTTGATACTGGATCCATTCTCTATGGTTTTATACTCCACAAAACCGGAGGAGTACAGGAGGGTGATGGAGTATAGAGAGCAGGGTATTTCTCTTACAGAATCGATAGAATATGTAGCCAAGGAAAAATATGGGCACATTTGATCTGCATGGATTATTTGTCATGGTGTGTGTTGTTATGATATCGATTTCTGTGATGGGATATACAAAAGATTTCGGAGTGATTGGCAGTACCTGGAATATAGAGGAAAAAGACGGTATAGAGTCAATTAAAGAAAAGCTGGTGGAGATGGAAAAGACCGGAGAATTAGAGGCACATAATCAAGAAATCCTCAGGAGAATAAAGGACGGTGTATTGCATCCTGGTGGATTAGGTATACCAAGGGCCCAACAGACAAGGGTTTTCAGATATGATCCAACTGTTACAATTCAAGAAGATCTGAAGGATGCTGAAGGTAAAGTATTGCGTAAAGCTGGAAGTACATTTAATCCACTTGACGTAGTACATATGCCATACAAACTGATATTTTTTAATGGAGAAGAAGAGCAGCAGGTGCAATATGCTTTAAGGAGATATAACGAGGAGGAGATTAAGCCAAAGTTGATATTGACGGATGGTTCGCCCATAGATATGGAAAAAGAATACGGAGTAGAGGTGTACTTTGATCAGATAGGACTACTTGTTGAGAAGCTGGACATCAGGGCATTGCCTGCTATAGTCAAGCAGGAAAATAACAGGCTGTTGATTCAGGAAGTGGTACTGACTGAGGGGCACAAGTGAGAGGCTTACTTTGCCAGCTGCGTCAATATTGCAATGGTAGTGCCTATGTAGGTTGCGAAAAGCCCAAGGAAGAGTGGTATCATCCATTTCAGGATATCGTGCTTGGCTTCAAGGAGCTGTTCCCGGGTGACGTAATTTTTCATCTCATCGCGCACAGCGGTAATTTTCTCATCAAGACTTGCGACTCTATTATCTAGATGAAGAATTCGCTCGTTCAGGGAGACTTCAAGATTAGTTATCCGCTCATTCAGGGAGACATCAAGATTAGTTATCCGCTCGTTCAGGGAGACATCAAGATTAGTTATCCGCTCATTCAGGGAGACATCAAGATTAGTTATTTGTTCACGTGTCGAGAACTCAAGCTTCATGATTTGTTCTTGTGTAGCAAGCTTAGAAATATCATAGTGTCTAGCCTCAAGGAGAGACTGAAGTATGGTTTCTGCTTGTTGTGTAGTGAAGCCGGACTGGGACAGAGCCTGAAAGTGCTTATGTGTATCAAAATTCACAAACTGGGAGAAAGGTGTATCTTGATGTGCTTGAGGTTGCATGATTTTATTTAACTTTTGTTGTCACGATCGTATTGTAACAATGGTATCACAGAATTGCAACGGTTAATACAGAATGTTGAAGCATACAAATTTTTACCTTCTCATACTGATTTTAGCAAACACCTTGTGTACCTGGGAGGTGTGGGCAGAACCCTGTGTTGGGAAGTTTGTCAATCCGATCACAGACATATGTTGGAGTTGTATTTTTCCCATCAAAATAGGTAATACGTCCATTTATTCTGGTGGGAGAGAAGACACAGATAATCCAGGAACGCCGGTGTGTGTATGTCCTAGAGAGGTTGGTGGGGCGAAGGTGCCGCTACCTGGGGTACCGATTAGTTTTTGGGAGCCTGCGAGGCTTGCGGATGTTACGAGGACACCGTATTGTATGGTAAGTTTAGGTGGCGTCCAGTTGATGCACAGTACCAAGAAGCATGGGACGGTCGCAAGGAGTACAAATAATGCTGCATTGAAGCACAGCTTTTACCATGTGCATTGGTATATTTATCCTGTGATGTACTGGTTGGAAATATTAACGGATTTTTTGTGTTTAGAGGAAGCATCGATAGACGTTGGTTATATGAGTGAGTTTGATCCTCTTTGGAACAACGACGAATTGAACGCTATTTTAAATCCGGAGGCGGTGTTATTTGGCAACTTGGCAGCACAGCTCTCTTGCGCTGCGGATTGTATGGCAGCTAACAGTGGTTTTTCAAGGGATGAGTTATTTTGGTGTGCAGGATGTAATGGTAGCCTTTATCCATTTGGTGGGTTTATAGAAGGACATGTTGGAGGAGTGCAGGCGAGTAGTTTAATAGTTGAGCGAACAATAGCAAGGTTGCACAGGGTAGGGTTGGCATGGGATACGGTGAGTGACGTGTGCAAAAAGAGAATTGCTCCAAAAGTGAAGAAGAGGCAATACAAACTTCAAATGACCTTTCCTATAGCAAATGCTAAGGGTCCGATGACTTGTAATCCTTTTGGGAGAACTACTGCTATTTGGGGTTCTGGTAGGGAAGTGCCGGGGAGTGGGGAAGACTTTGGGTATTTGATATGGCGTAAAAAGTACTGTTGTTTACATTAGGAGCTGGAAATATGGGAAATATGTTGTACGTATTAGTATTAAGAGCTGTAATGTTTGTATTGGTGTGTGCAAGCGATGTGTCTGTGGGCAGGGCGAGAAGCAGTGAGAGGGAGATTGAAAGAATAGCTTCAAAGAGTCAGGAATCCATTAGGCTTGAAGCGGAAGCTCTCAAGAGATGTGGCGATACAAATTCCATAAAAAACTCTATAGAACCCTATATGCCTGAAATTCAAGACATATCAGAGTCATCTAAAAAGAAAGTAGATGAGTACAAGGAAGAAATGGCGGACATAACAATGCGGCATGCACAAGAAGACCAAAAGCACATTAGTGGAGGAGTTGAGGTGAATGAGAGGAGGCTAGTGTTTATCTCGCTATCACAGAATAAAAGCAACCTGGAGTGGATTCTCAAGCAAGCCAGAGTTTACAGATTCACACCTGTGATGAGAGGATTTAAGGACGGTAGCTACATTGCCACTGTTAGATTTTTGGGCGAAATCATAAAAAGGACTGGATATGGTGTGCTTATAGATCCAGAAGCTTTTAAGGAATTTGATGTTAAGATAGTACCAACTTTCGTGATTGCATACGATAACAAAGGCTGCAAAAATGAAGAGAGTTGCAAAACAAAGAAATTTCACAAGGTATCCGGCAATGTAAGTTTTGATCACGTGATACGGCTATTTGAGGGTTCTGGAGATGGTCGATGAGGGTGAGGATGAGGATGAGAGTAGGAAGGGGACTGATATATGTATTAGGCATCATGACAGCCGCCTTATGCAGGGCTGATAATGTATATTGTCAGGAGAACCCAGCAGCATATCAGCCTGAAGCAAGTGCTTTGCTAAATGAGATGAAGAAGAGAGACATGGAGCAGGAGCTTAAATCTCTGCCTCAGTTTTCGGAGAATCCAAAGGAGGTGACGCTTTCGGAATCTGATCTTAGAATAGCTGGAGATGAGGTGATCAAAGGCGGTGGTACGATCACTGACAAGGAAGAAAGAGAGGCAATCGGAGCTCTCAGGGATTCATACACGCGAAACCCGCACAGATCGGAGCATACTGTTGGCAAGTTACAGCATAAGGATTTTATACAGCAAAGCGATGTCATCAGTAGGAGCCCATTATCTGTGTTGAACAAAGCAATGGATTCTGGATGTAAGGCAACAGGTAGTGAAGCTGCCCCAGAAGAGGCGAAATTTGAAGAATACTTCGTGGGCGTAGAGGACAGAAGAATTAAGGAGACGAGAAGAACTTGTGAGGAGGACGAGGACAGGTTATTTTACTGCACTAGGAGTTTAAAAGCGGGTGGCTGTGCATCTAAAATACCATGCGCCTTTAATCGAAACGAGGGCGGTTTATACACTAGTGAAAGTAACGAGCAGTTTATGAGAGCTAGCAATGGTTTAAGTTGGGAATATAATGGGGACATTTTATCGTTTGGGGAAAACCGTCCATATGTCTATGGTGATCCGAATCATGGGAGTCAAGCGTGTATCACTAAAAGCTTTACGGCCAAATTTTATATCAAAGATAAGCCCAATGTTTCAGAATTTAGAGTCATTAGCATACATGAGAATAACCTGCTAAGGATCAGCATTAACGGGCAGCTTATCAGAGATGGGGTGGCCATTGGTGGGGGTAACTGCTGGCATAATGCTGGCAAAACTGTGTGGGAAAATTGGGAATATGATCTTAAGCCTCTGTTGGTTGAGGGGTGGAACGAGCTGCAATTGGAGTTGCTGTATACCATGGGTGGACACGCGGCCATTCGAATCAGAGCAAGGCAATATTGTTGTAATCAATGGGAGGATGACAAATGGGAAGGGGACTGTCCTGTGGATTGATCACCAGTATTCTTATGCTATTGAGTGAAGGTGCGGCTGGAGGGCAATGCATAAGAGTAGCCAGGGACTGTATAGAGCCTGGCGGGACTAGGGAGATTGATGGATTGCAGGTGTTTAAGGAATGCTGGCGTTACAAGGATGTATACAAATGCACTGGTTATGCAAGGAATGATTGTGTAGGTTTTGATGAGGAGCCTTTTTGTCAACTGGACAAGACGACTTGTAAGGAACAGATAGGAGCCTGGTGCGTAGCTCAAGTAAGGGAGTACAAGTGTCAAGAAACGGAGAAGTACATCAGACAAGAGAAGCGATATAGGCTAGCCAGCGTCCGAAGAGGCAGTACGGAGGAAAGAAGGCACGCGGGGTGTACAAAAGCTCCTGGGTGCATTGACGGCAAATGCTTTGACATGAGTTATGAGGGTAACGATGAGATGATTTCGGCGGCTGGGATGCTTGCTACGCTTAAAGAGATGCAGGGGAATTTGGAGCGCGACGTATCTATTTTCAAAGGCAGAAGAGAGCATTGTGATAAGAAGGTGACCTCATATACCAGCTGCTGTGATGGCATGGGAGGATGGGGTAGTGCAATTGGCGCTAGATGTAAGGAGAAGGATCAAATATTAGCCAAAGCAAGGAAAGAAGGGAAATGTGTTGAAATAGGGAAATACTGTGCAAGCAAGAAGTTGGGCATATGTCTAATAGAAAGGACGGTCTACTGCTGCTACGACTCTAAAATAGCCAAAGAGATTAACGAGCAGGCTAGGAACAAGGGGCTAGTGAGGAAGGGTTGGGGCAGTGTTAAATCTGCTGATTGCAGTGGTTTTAGTGTAGAAGAATTGCAGAATTTGAATTTTTCTGCAATTAATTTTGATTTTTTATCCGAGGACATCAAAAAAGGCGGTTTATGGAGCAAGATGGGGGGAATGGAGAAGGCCTTAGAGCATACCAAGAATCTGCTAAGCAATGAGGTTGAAGCGATAAAGGAGGATGTGACGAACGTAGGAGGTGGAAAGTTTGGTGTAAGCGGCACTGCTGATCAAATAGACGAGACCAAACTATACGAGAAGAAGTTTAATGAGATTCATCACGATGTTAGGGTACAAAAGAAACCGGATGGAAGGGACAGGACAAGGGATATCCATGAAGAGAACGAGACCATTTACAGCACCGACGATGACAAAAAAAGAGACGAGAAAGGGTTGTAGGGATGAAGAATGAAGGGCGTGTGTGGTAGATTCATAAAAAGTGCACTTAATGACAACATCTATAATGACAGTGTGATAGATATATACTAGAATATCTTTAAAACCACTTAAACCAATCAACTTCAAGAAACTTTACGCTTAACATAAAAGCAAAAGAACAATACATTGATATTAACAATTGATAAAAAGAGTGCAATTTATGGCAGAATTTGTGATTACTCAGTCTAGTGGACACAATAAGGGTACTTCAAAGGCAACAGTTCTAAGCGATGGTAGTTTTGTAGTTGTTTGGAGCAGTTATGGACAGGACGGTAGTGAGTGGGGTGTATACGGCCAAAGATACGGAGCGGATGGTAGTAAGCTGAGTGGTGAGTTTCAAGTGAACACTTATACCAACAGTGAACAATACGGTCCATCAATCACTGGCTTAAGCAATGGGAATTTTGTAGTTGTTTGGCACAGTTATGGACAAGACGGTAGTGGTGCTGGCGTATACGGCCAAAGATACGGAGCGGATGGTAGTAAGTTAGGTGGTGAGTTTCAAGTGAACACTCATACCAACAGTTATCAATACTATCCATCTATTACTGGCTTAAGCAATGGCAACTTTGTAGTTGTTTGGTACAGTTATGGACAGGACGGTAGTTTGTATGGCGTATACGGCCAAAGATACGGAGGGGATGGTAGTAAGTTAGGTGGTGAGTTTCAAGTGAACACTTATACCAACAGTGATCAATACGGTCCATCCATTACTGGCTTAAGCAATGGCAACTTTGTTGTCGTTTGGTACAGTTATGGACAGGACGGTAGTTTGTATGGCGTATACGGCCAAAGATACGAAGCGGATGGTAGTAAGCTGGGTGGTGAGTTTCAAGTGAACAGTTACACCACCGGTAATCAAAACGCTCCATCCATTACTAGCTTAAGCAACGGCAACTTTGTTGTGGCTTGGGGCAGTGAGGGACAAGACGGTAGTGGTGCTGGCGTATACGGCCAAAGATACGGAGCGGATGGTAGTAAGCTGAGTGGTGAGTTTCAAGTGAACAGTTACACCACCGGTAATCAATACCATCCATCCATTACGAGCTTAAGCAATGGCAACTTCGTTGTTGTATGGCACAGTGAGGGACAGGAAGGAGGGGGGCCAGGAGTTCATGCTCAAGTGTATGACAGTGAGGGTAACAAGATGAACAATGAGTTTAAGGTGAGTACAATAGCTGCATCTGAGACTGCACCTAATGTTGCAAAGCTCAAAGGTAACGGAGGCTTCATCATTACATATACTCAAGGTGACACTATATATGCTACTACTATGGCAGCTGGAACAAATGGTGACGACGATTTGATTGCTATGCATGGAGAGAGTACGACTTATGGCTATTACGGGTATGACACAGTATCGTATCTGAATGTCACTAAAGCTGTACAAATAGATTTGACAGAGGGGTCAAGCTACGTTGAGGGTATTATCGGTTCTGCGTTTGACGATATTATCACAGGCAACAGAGACGCAAACATTATTCAAGGCAAAGCGGGCGACGACATCATCGATGGCAGAGCTGGAGCAGATGACCTAGACGGAGGGGATGGCATAGATACCGTCACTTACGCTAATTCTTCTGCTGGTGTTACTGTCAGCCTTGTGCCTGGAGTTCTAGGACAAGGGGGTGATGCCAGAGGTGACCTGCTATTAAACATTGAAAATCTTACGGGCTCACGGCATGCTGACAAGCTAACTGGCGACCACAGAGACAACGTTATTGCAGGTCTAGGAGGGGGTGACGAGCTGGACGGTGGTGAAGGTAGCGATACACTAAGCTACGAAAACTACGACAAGGTTGTGAACATAGACCTCCTTAACAACGGGAGTACTAAACCAAAAAGAGGAGCAGACACCTTTAACAATTTTGAGAACATTATAGGCTCACTCAAAAGTGATACTTTATCTGGAGATAACAAACCAAATACAATCTACGGAAGCGATGGTAACGATGTTATCAAGGGTAGAGGTGGTGGTGATAGACTAGATGGAGGTAAAGGCTCTAACACACTAAGCTACAGAGATTCAAGCTCTGGGGTTAAGGTGGACTTGACTACTGGAAAATGCCAAGGTGGAGATGCTGAAGGTGATGTGATAAGCAACTTTAGTGACGTTATAGGAACATTATACGATGATGTTTTGGTGGGTACTGACTCAAAAAATAACATACACGCTGGAGGTGGTAATGACATTGTAGAAGGCAAAGGAGGAGGTGACAAGCTGGACGGAGGACATGGGGTTGATACACTGGTATACGTCTCGTCTAAAACAGGAGTATCAGTGGATCTAGAGCTAGGCCATGGCTTTATGACGGATGATCCAGATATCAGGGACGATATCAGAAACTTTGAGAACGTGATAGGTTCACAGTATGACGATGAGCTGATAGGAGATCATGGTGACAACGTAATGGAAGGAGGAGAAGGTGCTGATGACATGTACGGAGGAAGAGGTTCAGACACTGTAAGCTACAGGAACTCTAACAAGGGCGTTAGAGTTAACTTATCGGTTATAGAACAAGAGATGGGTGATAGATTACATGACTTTGAAAACATTATAGGCTCTGAATATAACGATGTATTATCAGGGGACAAAGGGGACAACCTGATAGAGAGTGGAGGAGGAGATGACATATTGACTGGAGGCAAAGGAAGGGATGTGTTTAAAATAACGAATGCGAAGGGAGTGGTAAGAATCAAGGACTTTGAGTACGGAGACAAGCTTGACCTCAGTGAGTTTAAGGACATTAAAAGTTTTAACGAGCTGAAGAACAAGATGAGCAGCACGAGTTATGCATCTGGTAATCCTGTTATTAAGCTAGGGGGGACGGAGATATTTGTAGAAGGTGTAAGGAGCTTATACGAAGAAAATGTGTTATATCACTCCAACATTGGAGTAGATAACGGAAAGGACGGTAGTCACGTTTGTGCTGAGCTGATCAGGGAGCTACTTAAAACCTTTTGCCTTAGAGAAGAAGAAAGCCTACAGAAAAGAAGCTTAAGCGGCAAGGAGGTTGTGGTAGGGAGCTACTGTAAGGATGGATTATATCAGGGTATGGGCCATAGGGTTATTAAGGAGGATGTGAATGAGTACAAATATGCTGTGGCAAGTGTAGAGGAGGGTAAGGAGTTGGTGGTTATAGACACGATGAATGCTAGAGTGGACAGATGCATGAGAGATGAGAGGAAGCTATGGGTAGACGCGGACATGGATAACGACATAGACGTATTGGTATACACGAGAAGGGATGGTAGCAGCAGCATCTGTTATTGTGAGTCTATAGAGGACAACGTACAGATATCGGATGACTGCACTACACTTGAAGAGCTTTTTTAGTGATGAGCATATCCGTAATGACAGTGGCACAACAAACTGATTTCCATAAAAGGGTAGTCAGCATTTTTGGACAAGCATAATTTAGAGACGGGTATGGAATGGTAAATGTTGAATCCAGTGTGGAGTCTATAAAATGGCCGGTTTTTAGACAATAGACCTCTTGCCTAACTCATTCTGAGTGGTTATTTTGTCGTCAAAATTTGTCTGCGCTCCTCACATATATAGGATATGCTGCGGTGCTCACCTGCATTTTTCCTAAAAATTCCTCACTCATTTATGAGTTATGCAAGAGGTCTAATGAGTATTGATAAATGTATTGCATGATTCATTTAAATGGTATACTAAAATAAATGGTAAATTAGTCAAATAAACACTTGAGTTTAAATTATGCAAAAATTAATAACAAGTATGGATCAGCATGGT
>NZ_SCFA01000028.1 GCF_004210275.1 Rickettsiales endosymbiont of Peranema trichophorum | reverse complement strand
CTTTCTATCTCAACTATGTATTTGTGATGCTTTGTGTCTTCTACTATCAGGTCTGCTAAGCTTTTCTTTTGACTGTATTGTTCTTTATTGCTTTCGCTTTCAAGGAGTCCAACTATTTTGACAGGTTCATGCCCTTGCTCTTTTAGTAAAGCAGAGATGAATCCCTCTATGATGTCATAGTTACCCTTGTCTCTTAGCAAGTACTTTATGGCAAAATCAAAGCTTATCAGCTTGCCTTTGTAGCTTTCTATATCACTTGGTATGTGTTCGTATTGCTTCTCTTCTGTTGTCTCCATTCTAAACCTACCAGTTCATGGGCTTTTACAGACATTGTAGTACACTTTCACGAGACTGTCATTAGCGATCTTTGGTATATAAAACTTATAGTGCATTCAAAATATTTGATAGCTGATGATACACTTTTTTAAGTTCGTTGGGATCGATACAGTATGGGGGTAGAATATAAACTGTATGACCCAGTGGTCTCAGTATCAATCCTTCCTTAAGGAATATTTTGCGCAACTCTGCTGTTGAGTGTTGCAATGTGGTGATTTCAAAAGCGCCGATTGTTCCTAAGATACGTGTATTACAGATGTTATGGCATCTGTCTACTAAGGTTTGAATGCCATGATGATGAGCCTCATTAATAGCAATAAGGGCCTCTTGAGTTCGGCTGGATTTAAACAGCTCCAGTGATGCTATTGCAGCAGCACAGGCTATTGGATTGGCAGTATAAGAGTGTCCATGTGGAAAGGCATAGTGGGCATTCGAGCTTACAACGAGATCAAATATTTTATCGTTTGTAACCGTCAGGGAGAGTGGCAAAAATCCACCCGTCAGACCTTTTGCAATGCATAAGAAATCAGGCTCAACGCTTAATTGAGACATGGCAAAATCCGTTCCAGTACGACCAAAACCAGTCATAACCTCATCAAATATCACTAAAATGTTCTGCTGATGAAGCCTTTTGACCACTTCGTTGATAAATTGAGCTCTGCAAATACGCATACCGCTCGCACCTTGTATCAAGGGTTCCAGTACAATTGCTGCTATTTCAGTGCCGTGGTTCATAAGATGTGAGTCAAGGACACTCAGTGCATTTTGCTCTTTTGATTCTACCTCATCGTCACCTGTCCAAGTTGCAGGGTAGGGTATGGTTAACACCTTAAACAAAAACGATGAAAATGTATCGTGAAAGCCTGACTTTACACCTATAGACATCCCACCAAAGGTATCGCCGTGATACCCTCCATCAAAGCTTAAAAACAATGTCCTGTTGGGCTCGCCTCTGTTACTCCAGTATTGATAGGCCATTTTTAAGGATACTTCCAAAGCGGTCGAACCATTGTCAGAAAAGAAAAATTTGCTGTATTGTGTAGGCAGTATTTGTTTTAGACCATCACATAGCTCAATAGCTGGTTCATGTGTAAAGCCTGCAAATACAACATGTTCAAGGGCTAAGGCTTGTTCGTAGATCTTATTTGCTATGGTTTTATTCCCATGGCCATGTATATTGACCCACCAACTTGAGATCAGATCTACATAACGCCTGTCACTTTCATCATATAGATAGGCACCTTCACCCCTTTTAATGACAGTGATGTCGTCTAAAGTGTTAGAGAATGGGTGCCATATCAGGCTTTTGTCTCTCTCGATTAGTGTCTTTTTCATTGTTGCTGAAAGATGTGTTGTAGAGATGGTGTAAGCATCACTGTACCAATTTTGTATCTGTTTACATTGTCTATAAAATCAAATTGGGCAAGTACCTCAACACCCCCGTAGTAAGATATTGCATCAGCGTTACCCTGGTTTAGGGGGCCGTTGATTATTACACCTAGAACGTTTACATGTCTTGCTCTTAAGGCCTCAAGGGTCAACAGTGTATGGTTAATGGTACCCAGTCTTGAGCTTGCTACAAGAATCACAGGCAGACCTACGCGCCTTACAAGATCTATTATAAACTGAGTGCGATTCAGTGGAACTAATACACCTCCACTACCCTCAATAATCAAGTTCGCACTGTCTGGAACCTGAATGTTTGAGATGTCGATCTCCACTTGCTCAATCGCGGCAGCAAGATGTGGTGATACAGGAGTCTTGTAATAATAGCTCTCCATGTGCACCTGGACACCAGCTATGTCCAATACTGCCGCGGTATCTCTTTCAGGGCCTGTCTGTATAGGTTTGTAATAATCGTAGCCCGTTTTTAAACACAACCAGCTGCAAATTAAAGTTTTACCTACTCCAGTATCTGTGCCAATAATAAACACCTGCATATGACCTATACAACCAATATTTTGCCAACTGTATGCTTACTTATTTTGCAAGAACAGCATAAAAGATCTTATAACTTATTTCCAATTCATTGCAATACTTACGCATCAACATTCTCAAGGTACTTGTCGGAATTGTGGTGTCTGTAGCTGTAGCACCTAAAGCCTTTAAGTACCTTATGAAATCATGCGCATTTTGAAATTTTACTTTTACATCCCTTGTCTTCAGAGCAAGATATCTTGTATCAAAATCACTGCAGAATTGACGAATTCTTTGAAGTTTAGGATAACTTTTTATGCCAGAATTTACACCATAACCAGTTAGTATGTCATTCCACTCCTGAAAAGTTCCGTCGAGAAGACAAGAAAATGCAAAAACGTCTGCTTTGTTTGTGAATTTGGTAATAGAACCATATAAATCTCCTACCCATTGAAAAGCAAGATTGCTAACAATGAGCTGGTGTTTTGCAAATTGCAGTCTTTCCATGTCTCCTGTACAAAAAGAAAGCCTACTGTTGTCCCTAAACTTTCTTTGCACAATTTCAATCATCTTGGGAGATATGTCGTTTAGCGTGTACAAAGAATCACTATAATGCTTCATTAAAAGTTTTGTAACATAGCCTGTACCCGTCCCAAGATCTAAAATTGTCTTGGGATAAAAGGCAGCGTCCAGCTCCCGTACTATTTCAAGCAAAAATGCAGCGCTTTCCCTCTGTACATGCCCCACCAAATCATACGATGTGCTTGCGGCATCAAAACGGCTCTTAATGCGTTCTTTAGTTGGCATGATTAATAAAATGATGGATCTTTTGGTATATTAATTTTGCATCAACTAGTCCTAATGCATGTAGGCCCCTTGGGAGAATATCAATTGTGACGTTCTCAAGCTCATCGAAATTATCGTGTACGACTTCAAGTGGTACTATAGGGTCGTCAGCAGCGCTAATGATCAATGTTGGAATGTGTGATGGTGCAACATATGCTTGATTTAAAAGTACAATATCTTGATAAAGCAAGTGTAGGTTTGCTTCTAGCGCGTTCCAACCAGATGCTCCACATTTGGTGTAAAATGCATTTAGTGTCTTTGTTGGATTTTGCTGTAGCTGCTTTTGAAACATTACCAGTTCGCGACCTCTCCTTTTTTGAAGTCTTCCAGTGCCCAGAAAGTTTACAAAGGCATTTAGCCCGATTAGATAGTCAAACCCCTGATTGCTATGAATCAATTTGGGAAATCCTAGTGAGTGCGCAATGCCTATCACTTTCCTATTATCCCTGTTGTATGCTGTAAGGTGATTGATGTGTTTGCAATACACTGACACATCTTTGTCGTCTCGAAATAATTCTGATAATTGTGCCCAAAAACGATTATCAAAACCAAAGCCATTTGAAAATATGATATGTGTCATCAAATACGTTCCAGAGTTGATACTAACAGGTCTAGGTCCTTCTCCTGATGGTGGCTGCATAAAGCAATGCGCAACCTAGAGGTCCCAGGCGGAACAGTGGGCGGTCTAACACAAGAGACGATGAGATTGTTGTTCATCAAGTTGTTCATCATGTCGATGGCTACACGTTCCTCTCCAACAATAATAGGCACTATATGAGTGACAGAGGCTCCTATATCAAAATTTGATTTTGATAATTTGCTTCTTAGGATGCTAGAGAGATGTTGCAGTTGGGATCTCTCATTGACCATCTCTGGTAGCATCCTCCAGGCCTTTAACGCGCCGCACATGATTGCAGGTGAAGGGGCAGTTGAATATACAAAACCTGTTGCCTTGTTGATGAGGTATTCTTTAATGGTTTTAGAGCATGCTATATAACTTCCGCTGCAACCCAATGCTTTGCTAAAAGTGCCCATCACTATACAATGGAGACCATCTAAGTCGATCGCTGTCGATAAACCATAGCCAAGTGGGCCAAGTATGCCTGTGGCATGGGCTTCGTCTAGATATAGGATCGCATGGTGCTGCTTAGCCAGCTCTGCTACATCATGAATTGGCAACACGTCCCCATCCATACCAAATAGTGTCTCTGCGATAATAAACTTGTGCCTATGGTCGTTTTTGTGTTGTTTTAAAAGAACCTCCAAGTGAACCATGTCGTTGTGCCTGTACCTGACTAGTTCTGCTCCACTTAAAAAGACTCCTTGATACAGGCTTGAGTGATTAAGCTTGTCAAAAAAAACCAAGGGTGGTGCCCCTAAGACGTCTGCACTAAGAAGAGCACTGAGAGCAGATACGTTCGCTTGAAAGCCACTGCTGAAGATGATAGCTTCTTCCATACCCTTGCTTTTAGCGATGGAGGACTCTATGGTGTGAAAGCAATCTCGATCTCCTGATAGCAGTCGTGAGCCAGTTGCGCCCACACCGTATTCTTGTGCAGCCACAACAACAGCCTCAATAACACTGTGATTTGTGCTTAAGTTGAGGTAATCGTTTGTTGAAAAGTTAATGCATTTGTCTTGATTAACTTGACATCTGCCATGTAACTGACGATATTTGTTTGTGCAGCGTAGGTCTTTTACGTGTTGCTGATACTGCTCATACATCTTATTAACCAACAACTTCCTTGATCATCAGGTGAACAAAAAACGACACTGGACATTTAAAGCAGCAAAGGCAGTCTTTGAAATGCCGTTCATGGAACTTATTCATAAAGCGCAAAAAGTCCATCTCAAACATTTTAAGAAAAACTCCATACAGGTCAGTACACTCCTTAGCATAAAAACGGGAGGCTGTCCAGAAGACTGCGCATACTGTCCTCAGTCTGCACGTTATAAGACAGGCGTTCAAATGGAAGCGCTAATGGATGTGAGTGACGTGGTGCAAGCCGCTACAAAAGCAAAGGAGAATGGCAGCACGAGGTTTTGTATGGGAGCAGCATGGCGTGGACTTCATGATCGCAATATGGAGAAAATATGTGAGATGGTGAAGGGGGTAAAAGGGCTGGGTCTCGAAACATGTATGACGTTGGGTTTGTTGACCAGTGCTCAAGCTCAGAAATTAAAAGAAGCTGGTTTGGATTTCTATAACCATAACATTGATACTTCGCCAGAATTTTACGCGCAAGTCATTACCACACGTACATTTCAGGATCGGTTAAATACCATTGAGGCGGTCAAAAAGGCCGGTATGAAAGTATGTTGCGGTGGTATCATGGGTATGGGAGAAACAAACGAAGATCGAGTCAAAATGTTGGTGACGCTTGCAAATTTGGACGAGTCTCCAGAATCTGTTCCAATTAATAAATTAATCAGGATTCCTGGTACGCCTCTTCAAAATCAAGACGCTATTGATCCGTTCGATTTCATTCGTGTCATAGCACTAGCAAGAATTTTAATGCCTACATCTTACGTCAGGCTTTCAGCAGGACGGGAAGATATGTCAGATGAGCTTCAGGCATTGTGCTTCATAGCTGGTGCTAATTCTATTTTTTATGGAGAGAAGCTTCTTACTGCAAATAACCCGATTCCTGAAAGAGATGAATCGCTGCTTCAACGCTTAAATCTACAAAAAATATGAGACTGATGCCTGTCTAACTGTTTTTGCCTTTATTGTGTCGCCATTTTGTGGAAATGCTAGTATAGACGATCGGTCGATAAGGCAAATGATCATGGTAGGTTTTCAAGGAACAAGTACAGATGATCAAGACGTCAAAAAATTACTAGATGACATTAAAAATGGTTATGTGAGTGGAGTCATATTGTACAAGTACAATATAGAAAGCGAACAACAAGTCATGAAATTGACACAAGCTTTTAAGGCTGCGGCAGCAGAGGCTAAAGTACCAATATTCATCGGTATAGACCAGTAGGGAGGCCATGTATCACGTTTAAATCAGTCTAACGGTTTTGAAAATTACTTGTCTGCTAAACGCGTTGCCAAGAGCTAAAACCACGGGGAGCTCATCGCTATTACAAGAAAATGGCGCTAGATGTAAAAAGGGTAGGGTGCAACCTAGTTTTTGGGCCTGTTGTTGACATAGATCAGAAACCACCGTGTGTTGTGATAGGAGGGCTAGAGAGGAGCTTTGGAACAAATGTCACAACGGTTGTGAAATACGCCACTTCGATGATTACAGGAATGCATGAAGTCGGGATCCTGACTTCTTTAAAGCACTTTCCAGGGCATGGTAGCGCTATGGGAGATACGCACCTTGGTATGGTGGACGTAACTCAAACTTGGACCCATACAGAGCTAGAGCCGTATAAGCGATTGATAGACATGGGGATTGTAGATATGGTGATGACCTCACACATTATCAATAACAACCTTGATAATCAAGTCCCAGCAACCCTTTCAAGGAGGATGTGAAACTCGGCTCTACGGAGGTATTTCAATACGTTTACGCAGCCTCATCCTTAAATCCATTTGCCTGATTTAATCTGAAGCTTAGTATCACATGTGGTTTTGAGAAAAAGTGAAAGATGTCATAGGGAGATACCCTGCCTTTAATAATCCAGAAGATGTACATCGCTCTAGTATCTATTATTTATGATACAGTTTTATAAAGTTTGTGTTAAAATACTATAGAACAATGCGCGTTTAGGGTAGTCCAGATACCATGAAAAGTCTTAAAAAGCTTTCGTATAATTTAGTCATCGAGCCTGATGTGATGCTTCACCAGAGTTCGCAGCATTTGAAATCTGTCGACGATGAAGCCAGAGCTCTGATGGACGATATGTTAATAATGTGTCATCACTACAGAGGTATCGGTATTGCAGGAGTGCAGGTAGGTATACCAAAAAGAATAGTTGTGATCGACATAGATTATTATAGTGGTGGTAGACTAAATGAACAATGTCATGGTGGACAACCATTGTTTTTGGTGAATCCAGAAATAATAAGTCATTCGTCAGATACAAACAAATATAACGAAGGATGTTTATCTGTTCCCGAGCTGCACGTTAATGTTACACGTCCCGCGTCCGTTGTGGTTAGATTTCTGGATTATTATGGTCGCGAACAATCTCTAGAAGCAACTGGAATACTTGCCACATGCCTTCAGCACGAGATTGATCATTTGGAGGGTATCACAATATTTGACAGAGCATCGCAGCTTAAAAAGGCGATGTATTTGAAGAGAATTAAGAAAATAATGGGTTCATCGCATTAATTTGTGATTTTTCGAAAGAAACTAAATGATAATTGACTTGTTTTAGGAAATCTTACTAAAATAAAGTTATATGTCATGTTGAGTGCCTGGATATGGTCAAAGATTTGAAACAAGCAAAAGATGTTCTGATGACTTATGGAGTTAAAGAAGATGTAGTAGAGCAGCTTAATGGAGAACAGATACATCAACTGATTGCATTTTGTATAGACTGGGTAAATGAACCGCGTCGTAATCAGTGGGTGTCGGAGCTAGCATTGATGGAGCTGAGCGGTAAGGGCGGCGCAGCATTTTTAGCAAGCACTGGTATTGCAAGCGTTGTACAGCTGAGAAATTTAACATGTGAGCAGATTGTGGATATATTAGAAGAATATGATGTATACCAAGATGAGGGCCTTGCAATGCAAAAGGTCCGGGACAGTATTATATCTAATCAGCAAATGAAATTGGAGTTACACAGCGGTATCGTACCTTCTAAAAGCGTCATTGCTGGATTCGATAAAAAAGTATAAACCACAAAATGCTGGTGACATCCCGCTGATATAGTAGTATACAATTGCGATGTACACTTTTTACTGCAACTTCTGTAGTAAAGTGTTTTGCTTGTGGTATACCACATTAAAAAGTTAGCAAACCAATGAAGATTTTTGTTAGTTACATTAGCAGGTTGCTGTTATATCAGTTTTGTGTGATTATGGCCACGTTGCTTGGTATAGTGTGGATCGTGTATTCGATGAAGACAATAGACATGATAGTGAATCGTGGATTGACCTTTATTGATTTTCTAAAAATTACTATCTACCTGATACCACACATCGCATTTATAGTGACTCCTTTTGCGTTGCTGTTTACCACCATTATCACTTTATACAGATTGTTATCCGATAATGAGTTGAACGTATTAAAAAGCAGTGGACTAAGCGAACTACAAATATCCAAACCGGTATTGTATTTCATGGTTCTGATACTGAGCTTACATTACGCGATCTCACTGTATCTGTTGCCTATGAGTTACACGGGCTTTAAAAGTTCACAAAATTATTTTCGCAATCATTACGCCTCTATTTTGCTTGAGGAAAACATCTTCAACTCACAAAGTAAGGTGACGTTTTATGTATACAAAAAGCACGAAAATACGTACGAAGGCATTGTGGTTTACGATGGTCGCTCACCAAGTGTTTCCAAGTTTATCTCCGCACAAAAAGGTGCAATTATTAAAAACGATGGTATGACGTTCTTTCAACTTTATAATGGCACTCATCAGGAGAAAAACTTAAAAACAGGGCAGGTATCTATTTTATACTTTGATAAGTATTCATTAAATTTGGTAGCAAACGACAAAGCTGATGTCAGAACCATAGAGCCACAGGAGAAGTTTGTATGGCAACTGTTGAGTACAGATCCTGAAGGCGTCAAAATCAGCAATCAAGCAAGAGTACATGGGCACTTTAGAATATCATGGCCTTTATACTGTGTTTCGTCGATTGTGCTTGTCTTAAGTGTATTGTTGACGAAAAGGTATAAACAGATGCAGTCCCCAGTTCAAAAAATACAGCTAGTTGGTATAGTGTTGCTAACAGTAATTTTACCTATGCTGTTTCATAATATCGCCATACACAACCTATATTTCATACCGCTGATGTACTTGTCTCCTCTTTTGCAAAGCTTTATAGGTTTTTACAAGCTTCGTCGTGGGACGGTGTAATCATATCAGTTTGATATAACTGAATTTAAGAGCGATACCCAAACTTCTTTAAGATTCCTCTAGTGTCTATCAGGATTTTGGAATGTGCGTTGATCATATCGTAATCAAATTGGTCATGATCAGTTGCGATGACGACACAGTCAAAATTTTCCAAAACTGATCGACCGAGGCTGAGACTATCTAGATCATAAGTGTGCTCTCTCATTTTTGGGAAATGTGGAAAATATGGATCAGAGTAGCTGAGGGCTGCACCCATTTCCCTCAGCAAGTCCATCATAAAAACCGATGGTGATTCTCTTGCATCGTCCACATTCTTCTTGTAAGAAATGCCGAGAATTAAGATTTTACTACCTTTGATTGCCTTATGCTGTTCGTTTAACGCTATGGAGATCTGATTCACAAAGTACTTTGGCATAAAATCATTGATCTCGCCTGCAAGCTCTATGAATCTTGTTCTTATACCGAATTCCCTCGCTTTCCATGTGAGATAAAATGGATCGATAGGAATGCAATGTCCACCAACTCCAGGACCAGGATAGTAAGGTACAAAGCCAAATGGCTTGCTTGATGCGGCCGCGATAATTTCATGAATATCAAGTCCCATCTTATCTGCTACGATTTTCATTTCGTTGACTAGTCCAATGTTGACCGCACGATGTATGTTCTCCAGTAATTTGGTCATCTCTGCAGCACGAGTTGAGCTGACCTGTACCAGCTTGTCAATCACTTGAGCGTATAAAGCCGTCCCTGCGGCTAAACAGGTGTCTGAGTGGCCACCTATAATCTTAGGGATGGATTGTAAGCCAAACGTTTCGTTGCCAGGATCTTCACGTTCTGGGCAGTAAACCACAAAATAGTTCTGACCCACTTTAAATCCAAGTTGTTCAATTCTGGTCACTATTTCTTCATCGGTGGTACCAGGGTAGGTAGTAGACTCCAGTGACAACAACTGTCCATCTCGTAGATATGGTGCAATGCTGTTCATAGAGCCGATGATGTAAGTAAGATCTGGCTCCTTATACCTGTTCAAAGGTGTAGGTACGCATATGATGATGGCATCAACCTCTTTGATCTTGGAGAAGTCACAAGTTGGTAGGAATTTACGTCTCAGCATTTCTTGTATTGTTTCTGGGCGGATGTGCTGAATATACGTCTTACCACTAGCAAGAATTGCAATTTTATCAGGGTCAATGTCAAAGCCTATCACCTTTAAGCCGGACATAGCAAATCTGTGTGCTAGAGGTAAGCCGACGTACCCTAGGCCTATTATTCCGACAACAGTAGATGAGGTTGAAAACTTCTTCACTACATCATTCATAAGATACTCAAAGAAACATTTGTGCTAAAGTTATCTGCGCAAGTACAAGTAGTTTGAACAGAAGTTGCAAGTTTGAACCGATTATATAATACTACATGTGAATTGCTATAAAAATATAAACAAAGCGCTTAACAGCTTTCTTAACAAGTGAGAAGAGCCTGTGTCCCCTAGTTTGATCTAATTGCGCCATGAGTCATGATAAAAATCTCTGGGAATATCGTCTTGTGCTGCCAACTATGCTATTGGCAGTATCTTTTGTAATGTGGAGCACTAGTACCTCTGATGTTGGGCTGTTTGTGGGAATGCCTACGTGTATACTTGATGGAGATACTATAGTGATTAATGATACAAAAATAAGATTGAAAGATATAAATGCTCCAGAGGTTGATTCACAAAGCGCAAGTCATGAGTGTCTAAATGGGACGAGCGCAGGCCAGTTAGCAAAAATGAACTTATCAAGGCTAGTGATAGGCAAAACTGTTGCTTGTACAAGTGAAGGAATTGACTGTTATGGTAGGCGATTGGGGTATTGTTATGCAAACCATCTAAACGTCAATCAGGCGATGGTAAGAAGTGGGTATGCAGTCCACAAACTGTACAAAGATTTGCAGCGAGAAAGAACAGTTTCGTATACACCTCAGACAATTAAGTGACAGTAAGATTATACAAATTCCAATTAATTTGGGGACACAAGCTCTTATACCAAGTTTCAGATTAAATCAGGCAAATGGATTTGAGGATGAGGCTGCGTAAGCGTATTGAAATAGGTGCGCAGAGCCGAGTTTCACAAAATCCGTTTTGAATCATTTAAAAATGAGAGTTGGTATTACTCGTTCTCTTGCTTCTTTGGTGTATTCAAGTACTCTATCAACTTCTCGCTGGCTTTAAAGTGAACTGCGTATCTTGCCGGTATAATGTAACTCATACCCCTAAGATTGTTGACAGTTCTGCTGTTGTGGCTTCTGGTCGTTATAGAGCCAAATCCCCTGATTTGAATCCGATCACCTGAAGTTAATGCCGTTGCGATTTGCTCAAAAAATGTTGAGACGGCCGAAACAAGCTTTGCTAGAGGTATGTCGGGATTGAGACGGTGCAGATTGTTGACTATGTCAATCTTCTTTATCGTGTCTGGACGTGGGCGAACTTTCTCCATAACACTAACAAAGAATAAGAAGTAGGAAATTCATCTCGCAATGGCAAAAAGATTATGCTTTAGGAATGTTTTTAATGAAATAGTTTGATATGTCAACAAAAAGATGAGATTTATGACATTTTATTTGGGGGTGTTGTCATGGTTTTCAATACGTATCAGATTATATGCGGTCTCTGTGTCTTCTATGCTGTATCCAAGTGCAGCTATTTTTTTTCTTACAAGATCCGCTTCTGTCCATTGTTTAGATTGTCTGAGTTGAAGTCGTTCATCTGCAAGCGTTTTTACCTCAGTTGGTATGTGGCTGTGTTCGTTATGTGTTGATGTTTGAACCAAATCGAACCCAAGAAGCTTCATAGCCATGTATAAATGTTTAAGGGAATTGTCGTCGCCACTGATAGCGCTGTTAGCAAACGAATGCATCAATGCAAAAGCTCTTGGTGTGTTGATGTCATCTCTCAAGCTTTCTATAAAATCTAAATCAAGCGTCATAGGTTCGTTGGACATCTTATCTACGTTTACACGCTTTAAAGCTTCTCGAAACTTTGCAATGCTTCTTTTAGCGTCTTCGATTCCTTTGTGGGTGTAATTGAGTGGTTTTCTGTAATGTGTCGTCAAAAAGAAATACCGCAATACAGCACCCTCCATACCTTTATTCAGTACGCTTCTTAATGTCAAGAAATTGCCTAAGCTTTTGCTCATTTTTTCTCCTTCGACAGTGAGAAAGCCATTATGGACAAAGTATTGTGCAAATGTTCCGTGTGTTGCGCATCTGCTCTGTGCCAGTTCGTTTTCGTGATGTGGAAATACCAGATCGGAACCGCCACCATGTATGTCAAACGTCTCCCCCAAGTACTTTTTGCTCATCGCGGAACATTCCAAATGCCACCCTGGCCTTCCTCTGCTCCAAGGGCTATTAAAGCTTACGCTTTCCTCGTAGGCTTTGGAGGGTTTCCACAGTACGAAGTCACATGGATTTTTCTTAAAGGGTGCGACTTCAATTCGTGCTCCCGCTATCATGTTTTGTACTGTAGTTTTTGACAATTGTCCGTAATGTTCGTAGCTGCTGATATCAAACAACACATGCCCTTCTGCACAGTATGCATTGTTGTTTCTGATTAGAGTTTCTACCATCTCTATCATCTCCGGTATATGCTCCGTTGCCTTTGGTTCAATGGTTGGTTGGAGGCAATTTAATGCTGATAAATCCTGATGGTAGCAATCAGTGATTCTAGATGTTAAGGAAGAAATTGATTCTCCGGAGTGTTGAGCCACCTCAATAATTTTGTCATCCACGTCTGTGATATTTCTGACGTAAGTGACTTTTGGATAGTGGTATCGCAGTAGTCTATACAGCACGTCATACACCACAGCAGATCGTGCATTTCCTATGTGTGGAACGTCGTAAACAGTGGGTCCACATACATACATAGTCACGTCTGTACTGTCTTGTGGAACAAAAATGTCTTTTCGATCCGTTAGTGTGTTGTATATACTAATCACGCTTTGTTTAGGAATACGTTATCAGGTTCATCAGAAATTATACCGTAGTTGGACAATTAGACAAGAAAATGTGTGAAATTCTCAATGGTAACTTCTCTGCGGAAATTTTGCTGTGATAATTTCCCTGTGATCACCGCACTATGACAACTTTAAATTTCCAGGTTATTTATCTACCTTTATTACTGTACCCAGAGCAAGTCTTTTAACATGGTATTTTCCTTCAGATTCATCAATACGATACATATGATTACGTGCTACCAAAAATCCTATGTGAACATCTTGTCGCAAAAATATTACATCGTTAGGTTTTGCGTTAATATTTACTATAGACCAATTCTCAGATGCTGATAATATTTGGTGTTCACCTGGGGAGACGTTAAAATATATGTATTGATTTGCGCGCGTAAATCCCATTTCCGATTCAGGTTTCTTATCATCTAGAAAAACGTTAAAGCTAATCAGTGCACCCATTATACTTGGTCTTACAACGTACACAATAGCTTTGCCTTCTTCTGGTGTTTTAGGAAGCTTATAATCAACCACGTCTTGCCTGATCTGCTCGATACTAGGTGGAGTAGCGCAACCCCCTAATAATAACAACGAACACAACACTAACAATTTGATGCTTTTAAACATTTGAGTACTTTGATTAGTTGGTTGCGTGACGTATACATCATTTTAATTTGCACTTCAAATAGATCTTTGTGTGTCAAGTAACAATTGTCTATCAAGTAATAAACAGTTGCGGGTTTTTGCTTTTCTCGATGCTCTTCCATTCTTCTCTACTTCTTCGCCATTCTCTATGCTTCCCTATGTTTTTCCATGTTCCTACACGTTTCTTCGTTCTCCTCTACGCTTCTTCAGGCTGCTATATGCTTTCTTTGTAAGAGTCTGTCCACAAATTAATTGAAATGACAAGGAAGGTAGCGAGAATGAGAGAAAGAAGATATAGGAGTGACAAAGATACAGCATTACTTCAACTTGCTCTTGTACACTTTGCCGTTATTGATTGTGTAGAGATCAATAGTGTTATAATTTTGATGGCGAATGGGAATGTTGTAAACTGTTGTGCTTTCGGGAAGTAGGTAGTGACCTAATTCTATCGTGTTTGTGTCACCGCTTTGGTTAGTAGCAACTATTTTGCTGATAACCTCGTACACATTTGAAGAGTTGTGACAGACTAGATTGATGGAATCCGCTTCTGGGTATATCTCAGCTTTGCAAAGTGCGACACCACTTCTTTCCTGTCTCGCTTTTAAAATCAGCGGTATAATTTTACTGAACGTTTGCTGCTTTGATGTTGGCCTGCTCTCCATTAATAGTGCATATCCGATGTCAGCATTTGCTTCCACATCCTTTGCTTTTACTAATCTCACCAACTGTGTACTACGGGGTTCTACCTTAAATGTTCCAGGCGATATAGTGAAATCTTTAGAAGATATGGGTTTGTATGTCTCATTGTTGCCTCTGGCCCACTTTTTAAGCTGCGCAGACACGTTCCATGCAGCTCTAGTGCCATTGACAATGCATATGAGCTTAGTTTTTTGGTCTTTTGATATCTCTTTCTTATCCAAGCTGTTGATCAGATTTGATTTCTGCGAAGCATTTTGTATGTTTTGACATTCGTCTTCCGATCTTGGATATGTGACAACAATGAGTCTATCCAAAGTGTTGTGAGAATTGCGTGGTTTATCTTTGGCATTGTTATCACTTCCCGTATTGGGTATATTTAGGACAATATCAGGGCTATTAATATGAATAGGGTCGTTGCTTACCACGTGGCGATCTGTGCTGTTATGTTGTTGAGACCCAAATCCAGTCGCATCTTTTCTGACGCTACCGGTACCTAGCTTACTTTCATTGCCCAATGTCCAATATCCACCAAGATCATAATCCCCTTTAAATTCTTCTTTGTTATGCAAAAGCTCAATAGGTTGATAAGTCGTTGTTGTCTTTTTGATAGAGCTAGTGATCGCAAGTGGTATGTGTTCCTGTTGAGTGACACAGTTTAAGCCCTGAGGTGTCACATTGCAGTACTCTGGGACGTAAGCGTTGACTTTTATGCTTTTGCTGCTTACACCGCCAATTGCTGTTGAAAAGCAACATATTGATATCAAGATCGCTGCGATAACATGCAAACTCAAATTCACAGGGTTCTAGAGATATGAAATAGATGTATTACTTTTATATTGATCTCATATCCAGCGAAGATCAAGAGTAGTTCTTCTCTATTGCACAAATTCAATATTAGGTGTAACCATAGACAAAAAGGTCACCTTGCGTTTAAAAAATGTCACAAGAAGCATCGCACGTATTTGACGCACAAATCTTAAGAAAATACGACATCAGAGGGATATATGGCGATAACGTCAATGCGGCGGATGGATACTTTTTAGGCAGAAGTTTCGCCGTTTTATTGAAGGAGCATGGACTGCCATTGTCTGTCTTGGTGGGTTATGATGGGAGGTTCAGCTCTCCAATACTTGAAAAAGAGCTTGTCGAGGGTTTGAAGGACTCAGGCGTCAATGTACTAAGGGTTGGGCTTGTTCCTACTCCAGTTCTTTATTTTGGAACGCACACTCTATCAGACTATCAGTCTGGGATTATGATTACTGGCTCTCATAATCCTCCCGAATACAACGGTTTTAAAATAGTGATGAATAAGTGCGCTATTTTTGATAAAGATATCAAAAAACTAGCTGAAATTAGCAAGACAGGGTTGTTTTTAAGAGGGGATGGTGTCGTAGAAACACAAGATGTGTTAGACAGCTATGTACAGAAAGTAGCTGGCTTGATAAAGCCACAGTGTGGTAAAAAAAGACTGAAGGTAGTATGGGACTGTGCAGGTGGTGCCACATCTATGGCGATCCAAGCGCTAACACTAAAGTTGCCAGGAGAGCATCATATCATTAATGAAAAGATTGATGGCTACTTACGCAATGCAGATCCATCACATCCTCCCAATCTTGAGCGTTTAATAAATGTGGTGCGTAGTGAGTCGGCAGATCTTGGTATTGCCTTTGATGGTGACGGGGATAGAATAGGTGTAGTAGATCAAAAAGGCAGAATAGTAGCTAGTGAAGAACTAACACTGCTATTTGTTAAATCGATACTTGCGAAACGTTCAAAACCTGACAGAAAGGAGCTCAAATTTTTGTTTGATATTAAAACAAGTGACGTCATATGCCGCAAGGTAGAAGAGTGGGGTGCGAACTCTATTCTTTGGCATACAGGGCACTCTTTGATCAAGCAGAAAATGAAAGAGGAGCACATTGTTTTCGCTTCTGAGATGAGCGGTCATGTGTTTTTTGGTGACGATTATTATGGATATGATGACGGCATCTTTGCAGGTTGCAAGCTCTTGAGCATTTTAAGCAGATCAAAAAAAAGTTTGGCAGAATTGTGCGAGATGTTGCCAAGTATATACTCTACTCCAACGATCCACCTCGTTTGTAAAGAATCTGAAAAATTTGAGATTATTGAAGAGCTAAAGTCATATTTAAGTAACCAAAACATTGACTTTAATGCTCTAGACGGCATACGACGTCAATCTAAAAAAGGCTGGTGGTTAATTAGAGCTTCTAACACACAAAATTGTTTAGTAATTCGTGCAGAAGCATATAAAGAAGTTGATCTTGCTGAATTGTGCAAAGAATTAATCTCAATATTGTCTACGTCTAACACACAACTTGATTTATTACAGCTTTATGAGCTGACTAATCAATAAAATAGAAGGTTGATATGAACGAAGGTAGTGGTAAGTGTATTGAGGTCTTGGGACCATCTTCAGTTTCTTCTTTTCAATCTTCAGCGCCTCCATTTCAAAATATACCATACCGAAAGGGAGTGGGTATAGTGCTCATCAATGCTCAAAAAAAGGTGTGGGTGGGCAGGCGTATAGATCCACCAAACTCGTGGCAAATGCCCCAAGGTGGTGTTGATGAAGAGGAAATCCCAGAATATGCTGTATTTCGAGAGCTCTTAGAAGAGATTGGTACAAATAAAGCAAGGATCATTGCTGTGTCACAAAAGGTTCATTTGTACGACTTTCCAGAGCATATCACAAACTTGTTTGATGGCATTTATCGTGGCCAACAGCAGTTATGGTTTCTGATGGAGTTTTTGGGAAGTGACGATGATATCGACATTTGCGCTTCCGATACCCCTGAGTTTCAAGAGTGGAAATGGGAGACTTCTGAAAATGTTGTATCATCGATAGTGGAGTTTAAAAAACAAATGTATGATGATGTTTTTGCTGAGTTTAAGCCACTTATAGATCGATATGTGGTATGACATACAAGTTGATTGTAGGGTTGGGCAATCCAGATCAGCGATACGAGCGTACGAGGCATAATTATGGCTTTCTGGTGATTGATGAGATTGCCAAGCATTTTGATTTTCCAAAATTTACCAGAAGATTTCACGGAGAGATGTCATCGCATACGATCTTTGATCAGAAAGTGTTCTTGCTCAAGCCTCAAACATACATGAATAGATCTGGTGTTGCAGTACAGGAGGTGTTGCAGTTTTACAAATTTGCACCATCCGAGCTTATCGTTATACACGACGATCTAGACATAGCATTTGGTAAGATCAAGATTAAAAGCGGTGGAGGAAATGGAGGACACAACGGTTTGAAATCAATCGATGAACTGATCGGTGTAGAGTACACAAGAATGAGACTTGGTATATCAAAGCCTACATATAGTACAGATGTCTCTGACTATGTGTTGTCAACATTTACACAAGAGGAGTTAAAGGATGTAGAAGGCGTCACGAAGTTCATAGCTCAGCACATTGACTTACTACTTGCCAACAAACACAGCAACTTTTTATCAAAATATGTTGAGACTGTGTCAAGATGAAGATATCACAGAGCCTTAAGGGCAAGTTTTATAGATTCCATCAAAATTTTTCTTGCTTTAGGGACAGAGATATCTTAGTCTGTGTCAAATTATCAGCAATTGTTATGTAGAGAGTATAAATGACATTAAGAATTAGACTCAGTAGAGGTGGTAAAAAAAAGAACCCATACTATAGAATCGTCGTTGCTCCTTCTAGTGCACCTAGAGATGGTCGTTTTATTGAAACTGTAGGCAACTACAACCCATTGTTGGAGAAAGACAATGCAGACAGGATTCGGTTAAATCATGAAAGAATCAAGTATTGGATATCTGTCGGTGCTCAGCCTTCAGCGAGGGTTTCAAAATTTCTCTCAAAGTCCTAAAATCAGGGCTCCGTTATGCAGCTAAAAAAACGCTCTGTGATTTCGGAAGATGACGTTGTAGACCAAAGGGGCGAATTAATCTGTGTAGGTGTTATTACCAGTACCTTTGGGATCAAAGGGTATTTGAAAGTCAAGTGCTTCACTGAAAGAGCTAAGGACATAGCGGATTTTATGAAGGTTGTTGACTCTGAGAATAGACCGTACAAACTGTCTCTTGTGTCGGCAAATAGGAACTTTGCGGTAATATCTCTAGACGGAGTAAATTCCAGAAAAGAGGCAGAAGAGTACCATAACAAAAAACTGTACGTTAGACGCGAAGAACTCCCTAATTCCGATCAAGATGAGTACTATTACGCGGATTTGGTCGGCATGAGTGCATTTTTGAAATGTGGGGCATGCATTGGGACTGTTCAAGGTGTTTCCAATTTTGGTTCTGTCGATCTTATAGAAATTCGCAATACGGCTACAGAAGACACTATGTATTATCCTTTCACGAAGCGATTTGTTGTAGATGTCGACATAGAGGGCAGGGTCATGATCTGCGAACCTATTGAAGAATTAATAGCATCAAAGGAATGCCAGGAGTTGGGCGAGCTCTAGAATACAAAGTGCAACACAAAAGAGCTGATAAGAGGCAGGATCAAAGAAGCCTAGTAAAACTCCCTCCAGATCCCCAAAACTACTTCAATCATGATGAGGAAAATGATAACTAGCTCCAATCTTGATGCATGTATGTATTGAAGCTCGTTAGAAAGCATCTGATATAGTTCTTGTATGACTGAAAGCCGTTTGTTGAGTATTTCCAATCTGGTGTGAATGTCCATAAATTTCACAGACATGTCATAATATGTTTGATATCTAGGTCTTCTCCAGAAAAATTCAGGTGTATCTAAAATTGTGCTGTGTAGGTTGATGGAGTTACGCTCTGCAAACAACTCACCAATTTTAATGGATAGCACTCTGCGTGAAAGAGCCACTTTACCAGTTTTAATTATGTTTTGAGGAATGTGTTTTGTGGCTGCAACCGTTTTATCTACCGAATTCTCAAAGGACGTTAGCTTCACAGACTGCGATAATCCATACGATAATGATAGTTTAATGTAAGGATCGTGTGACTCTAAAGTAATGAGATCAGCCTCTTCGTCAATTCCAGTGATGTGACCAGCATTCAGCTCATAACTGCAGGAATCTATGATAGGCTCTGTAAGTGGATTGATTAAAAAATCATCTATGGATCTTAAAAATTCGGTCTCTTGAGATAATGCAAAGTCCCAGAACGCTACACAACCATAGCTAAATATAAATAATTCTTTTATATTATTTGCGTCATCTATTAGTTGAACTAACAACACTTCATTTTCATGAATTTTTGCAACGGCAACAGAATGACCCAACTTTGTTACTATTTTGGGCAAATCGAATACATCGCCGCAACAGTAGTACGAACAGCGCATGTTACAACACTAAAAATGAACACAATATAGACACTATAGCATTAGTAGTGATACACCTCAATATGCTATAAGTGCGTGGGTCTATTGTGATAAATATAGAGATGCTGCTTAGTGTGTGGTAATATATCGTTCATAAACAGTGATTATTTGCACATTGTGGCGGTAATAAGTTAATCAAAATAGGATGGTATGCAAATATACGTAGCGCAGGTTAAACCAATGATAGGTGGCTTGGATTTCAACTTTAAGATCATCAAGGACCATTATAGGGAAGCACTAGATCGTCAGTGTAGCATATGCATGTTTCCTGAGCTTGTGACAACTGGGTATACTCCTCAAGACCTCTTGTTAAAGCCAGGTTTCATAAGAGAGCTTGATGGTTATGTCAAAGATTTAACTAGTATCGTTGGAAGTACTGCGCTGTTGCTCCCTACGCCAATTCAAACACAATATGGTTTAGAGAATGGTGTTATTGCAATTCAAAATGGTGAGATCATAGGCCAAACTGGAAAAAAACACATTGTGAATTACGGCATCTTTGATGAGAAACGTTACTTTATAAGTGGTACTCCACAGATCATTAATGTAAATGGAATGAGGATAGGCGTGCCTGTGTGTGAGGATATATGGTTTGACGATGTCACAAAGAAGCTAAAAGCAGAAGGTGCTGAATTATTTCTGGTACCAAATGGTTCTCCATTTGAAAAGGGCAAATTTGATGTAAGATTGAATATGGTCCGAGCAAGATTCAATGAGACTAAGGTACCTATCATTTATTGTAATCAAGTGCTGGGGCAAGACGGGATTATATATGACGGTAGAAGCTTTGGATACGATGGTGAATTAAAATTCGTGTTGAAGCCATTTGTGGAAGATGTTGGTGTCATACGAATCAATGATAATACCATAGTATCAGGCAAGCGAATCGATGAATATGCGGACTGTGATCTAGCCTACGGAGCTATGGTGTTGGGTCTACATGACTATGTTGTCCGCAATAACTTCGATACTGTACTGCTAGGTCTTTCAGGAGGCATAGATTCTGCTTTGGTATCTGCGATCGCGACAGATAGCTTGGGGGGTGACAAGGTATATACCACAATGATGCCATCGTGTTTTACAAGCAAGGAAAGCATAAAAGATGCAGAGAGTGTCGCCAAGTTATTGGGGACCCATCATAGGGTCATCGATATATCTCCAATCGTAGACGCTGCAAAAAACATCATGCCAAATATGTCAGATGTGGCATATGAAAACTTACAAGCACGTGTGAGGGGTGTTGTATTGATGACGACATCCAACTCCACGGGAAGGATGGTCTTGACAACAGGGAATAAAAGCGAAACAGCGACAGGCTATACTACATTATATGGTGACACATGTGGAGCTTTCAACCCAATTAAGGATCTGTATAAAACTGATGTGTTTAAAATCTCAAAATTTAGAAACAGTGCTATACCAAAATCCATTCCCGTTCAAAATCCTGTGTTTCCGGTGATGCCAGAACGTATTCTCATCAAGCCACCATCAGCAGAGCTGAAGTTCAATCAAAAAGACAGCGACTCTCTTCCGCAATATGATGTGCTCGATCGCATACTGTACTTGTATATAGAGTGCGATCTGTCGGTTGATGAGATCGTTGCGCAAGGGTTCGACTCTATGATAGTGAACAAGGTGGTTCACCTAGTAAAATCCGCGGAGTATAAAAGGCGGCAATCAGCGCCTGGAGTGAGACTTAGTCCAAGGCCTTTTGGTCGTGAGAGGGATTATCCTATCACCTCCGGATATAAAGGTTAGCCAATGTGCTAGAGGCCCAGATTCATGCAAGCACATACAATATATCGTTGATTAGCCGATGATTGTTAAAAATATTTACACAAATGAAATATTTCATTTGCGTTAAGAAAAGGGATATGATACTCGTTCCGTGTTGATTATGTTTAACAAAACACAAAATAGCTAAGCAAAAGCGTCGTGTTTCGATTGTGTTACTTTTAACAGTGGGTGGGGGTTTTCCAACTGTACTCCTGTAGCCAATGAATCTGAGAGAGCTTTATGCTGAGTATAAGGATTCACAAAGCATGAAGTAATGAACATGTTATTTGGCTATACAATTAAATTATGAGGTAATATCATGAAAAACAGTAACTTTGTTGTTCACGGTCGCTTTTCCCCGGCTCCAGGATATGCTGTAGGTGCAAATAACTACAAGTATTTGGTAGGAGATTTTAATGGAGACGGCAAGTCGGATTTGGTACATTTATGCTGCCCCAATAATCTACGCGCTTGGTTATCTAGTGGAGACGGTACTTTTGCGGTCAAGGCCCCCTTCTCGCCAGGAGATGGGCGATATGGTGTAGACTTGAATAACTACAAGTATATCAGAAGATGTGATCGCTGGTCTTGAGAAATGAAGCACGGCAGCCTCTTGTGTAATCTCTGCTTTTTATGTGGCTGGAGAATCACATAGGATAATTATCAACACTTATTCTGTAGCTCACGTAGATGGGGCCTGCTTTGATCCTTCCAGAAAACTTCCCCTTTATTCGTCACAAACACCACGAACATATCCACAAATTACTCTACATGCTATGGTGTGTCAACCACCAAAATAAAAAGGATGCTTTTGACACCAAAAAGGTACCACACTAAGATGTGGTAGTTTTTTGATTACAGAATCATTGGAGTATAAAACAGCTGGAGGAAGTATTCGGAATAGTATACAATGGGTTGTACTAAGCATGAACACAAGAGAGTATACTGATGACAAGATACCTAGACGCAACAAACGATGTAGCATTTAAGAGAGTCTTTGGCGACAAGGAAAGACTGAAGGATTTCTTAAACGCTATACTACGTTTAGAACCTGGAGAAAAAATAGCAGAACTCGAGTTTATGTCTGGAGAAGAAATACCCGACATAGGACAGGGCAAAAGAAGCTTGTTTGATTTGAAGTGTAAGGACGAGTCTGGAAAGATCTACATAGTAGAAATGGAGAATAGACAGGAGTCCCACTATATACAAAGAGCACAGTTTTATGGGTCACATACATACGTATCACAACTCAAGAAGGGTATGTTTCATAAGGACTTGTTGCCTGTGAT
>NZ_SCFA01000116.1 GCF_004210275.1 Rickettsiales endosymbiont of Peranema trichophorum | reverse complement strand
TAAAGCATCGATAAGTTTAAAGTCTTGCCAAACCTTCTCGGCCTTGTGATTAAGATGATCTTTGCTCCATCATCGATGATATCTCTGATTAAGTGAGTTTTATCTGCAAAGATATAGTTGCCTTTAATAAGCTCTCTAAAGTCACTTAAGCCAACTGGAAGTCTCATATAAACGTGTCGTAAGTTATCCAACCTCCTCGATCATATACAAGTCCTAGACTTTTTGCAATTCGATCACGTTATGTCTAAAACTAAAAAAGACTATTGACTTATCTTAACACTCAAACCTTGGATAGATTCTAAGACACCTGTAACGTGTTCGTGGTAAAACTTCGCCCTGGAAAGCTTTATTAAGCCATGAGGTCTTGTCCATCTCGGCTTTCTAATGTCAGATCGCCACCTTGCAACTAGGTATCTCTTGTAGGCCGTATGAACATCCATAAGATGCCTATAATCTATGCCATTCTTTTTTGAAGAAGTACAATTTGCAAATTTCGTAATGTTACCATCAGGTATATATCTGGGATATAACTGACGCAAAGGCCCTATAAGTGAGAGGCTTTTATGTATGTTCTGATACCTGATATAGTACTCTTCAGCAAGTGCAATAAAGTGCTCAAATAACCATTCCCAGTTTCCCTTCGAAGCAGAAGCCCATATTACACATGGATGCTTTGTATGTGTGGGCTGATATATCCCATCCATCGAGCTAGAAATACCAGACACCATGTGTATTGCAGTACTTAGTATCTGGCCGCTTTCTAGCACCATCTTTACTACCCTCTTATCGTCAAGTATATGCGCAGAGCGCTTTGGACAAGGATATGTAGCAAATATGTTCATGATTTTGTGTGTACGATTTTTTATGTTTATAGTAAAAATGTATACCAACACGCTATTCCACTCTTGTCAAACCCTTTGATGTGTTATATTCTCCCAGTAGTCCCGATCAATTTGTTGCAATATTTACTTACATGAACCTCGAAAAATTTGACCTAGGCCGCAATCCCCCAGACGATATAAACGTAGTCATAGAGATTTCTATGAATTCTGATCCCATCAAATATGAGCTTGATAAGGCCTCTGGAATGTTTGTGGTTGATCGTTTCATTGCAACGAATATGCGGTACCCCTGTAACTATGGACTCTTGCCTAAAACCCTTTCCGGAGACGGTGATCCTTTAGACGTTCTTGTAATCACTAACTTTCCTGTAATGGTAGGCGCAGTTATCAACGTTAGACCTGTAGGGGTTTTGGTTACGGAAGATGAAAAAGGACAAGACGAGAAGATCCTTGCTGTGCCAAGTTCCGGGGTTGATCAGACCTTTGCAAAGATTGTCTCGTATCAGGATCTGCCAACCGTCACAGTCTCACAAATCGAACACTTCTTTACGCATTATAAAGCCCTGGAAAGCGGAAAATGGGTGAAAATTAAGTGCTGGGAAGGTATGGATACTGCAAAGAAAATTATCTTGGAGTCGATTGTCAGATTTCATGACAACAATAAAAAGTAATAAATTGTTATGAGTCAATTTGTTGTTACAAACTTTTACAAATTCGTAAACCTAGACCCTCTAGACTTGAAACTGAGGCTGCTTAGGTTTTTATCTAAATGCGACATCAAAGGAACAGTACTGGTTGCTCCTGAGGGCATCAATGCTGGATTAACCGGCAACAGAAGTGCTGTGACAGAATTCTATGACTTTATTCATACTATACCTGGACTGGATGATCTTGCTTTCAAAGAGTCCTTTGTTGAAAGCCCGCCATTTAACAAGCTCAAGATAAAGATCAAAAAAGAGATCGTCACTTTCAATGTACCTACTTTAAATATGTCTGAGCGAGGCCAGTATCTTACTCCCCAGCAGTGGGATGAGTTCCTAGAACGATCACATAATGCAATTGTGATAGATACCAGGAACGATTATGAGGTACAGTTCGGTACTTTCAAAGACGCTCTGGATCCAAAAATCAAAAAATTTTCTGAGTTTGGTACTTGGGTAGACCGCACCTTAAGCGATGCAGACAAAGACAAAGATATATTGATGTTTTGTACTGGCGGCATCAGATGCGAAAAAACCACAGCATATCTAAAGCAAAAGGGGTTTAAAAAAGTATACCATCTTATGGGTGGGATCCTCCAGTACCTCCAGGAAACTCAAAATCGCAAGAGTCATTGGACAGGTCGTTGCTTTGTGTTTGATGATAGAGTGTCTTTAAATTACAAACTAGGGGTATCACAGTAACAAGTAGATGCCAATGAGCATACTTCAGGAGTTCTGCATTATACTTGCTATCATAGTTGCAAATTCATTGTTCGTAGCTGCAGAGATAGCAATCATAGCGTCCCGTCATGGACGCTTACAGCACTTTTCAAAGCATAGCGGTCTTGCAAAAGCAATACAGCTCAAACAGCAGCCGGAACTTTTTCTGTCAACTGTACAAGTTGGAATGACCTTAATGAGTATTTTGATAGGTTTCTATAGCGGCACTAGAATCTCCGAGACAATTGCAACCTATATTGAATCAATTTCAAGTATTTCACAATATGCTAAACCACTATCAAATTGCATAGTAGTGGTAGTCATTACGTACCTCACTGTCCTAGGAGAGGTCATTCCAAAAAGACTAGCAATGGTTGAACCTGAAAAGATTGCAATCAGAGTTTCAACATTAATGTTCTATCTGATGAAGATCTTTTATCCATTAGTTGCGATACTCACACTATCTACAAAACCAATTCTGCGACTGATGAAAGTACAAAACAACACGTCTGATATCACTTCTGAAGAAATCAAGCACATCGTCAATCAAGCAGAAAGAGAAGGGTTGGTCGAAAAAACAGAAAAAGACATGATCAAGCGCTTAATACACCTCAGTGACATTAAGGTAGGAGCAATTATGACTCCACGTCAGAAAGTGATATGTCTAGATCTGATGAACAAGGACGAAGAAAATGTTAAGTCGATTCTCAATCACACATTTAACTACTTCCCTGTTGTAAAAGGAGGATTGACGAATTTTATCGGGTTCATTTCTGTCAGAAAAATACTCCGCACTCAAATTACAAATCAGATTCTGCTTGATGAGGCTACAAGAAAACCTAGTTTGTTTATTCCAGACAGCGCAAGACTGACTCATTTACTTGAATTGTTTAGAGAAAAAGTAGTACAGGTAGCAGTAGTGTTGGATGAGTATGGTGAAATTGAAGGAATAGTCACTCTAAATGATATACTAAAAACCTTCATAGGTGACATCGCAACAACCGAAGAAGGTCAATTACCTTCTGTACTTAACATTAAAAAAGGAGGATTCATAGTTCATGGTGGACTCCCAATCGAGGAAGTGATGGACTTGTTAGGAGTCTCTTCGTTACCAGGAGATGGAGAAGAAGACTACAGGACATTAGCTAGTTTTATACTGAAGCAGTTGAACCGTTTGGCAAATGTTGGCGATTCGTTTGAGGCTGCTGGATACCTATTTAGAGTCATCAAAACAGATAAATTTAGAATAGAACGGGTAGTGATCGAACCAATAAGGAGATAGTCATACCAATTCTCATTTTTAAATGATTCAAAACGGATTTTGTGAAACTCGGCTCTGCGCACGTATTTCAATACGCTTACGCAGCCTCATCCTCAAATCCATTTGCCTGATTTAATCTGAAACTTGGTATTATTTAATTCCGTCATGACCTGTGGTAAATGCTTTTCACACCTAGATGCTATTGTCATACATATTGGTGTCAACTCCTAGGAGGACATTGTATACTTGACCTATTTTAATTTATCAAGTACTAATGGTGTTGCTTAGTCCCTAAAGCAATAAAGGCCGAGTAGCAAAGTGGTAATGCCGCGGACTGCAAATCCGCTATGCACTGGTTCGATTCCGGTCTCGGCCTCCAGCCTTTAGAGTTTGGTATCAGACAGAGTCCTATACCAGCTATTTGCAATCCTGTTATTGTTCCACCCGCATACATATAGCTCATCCTCTGCTCTGGTCATGGCAACATAAAGCAAGCGCATACTTTCTTCTGCCTGACTTTTGATGTAGGCGCCTTTCAGCTGCTTGATGGTTCTCGAATCAAATTCCTTGTAACCACTCATGTACATATTACAATTGTCGTCCCAAAATATAGTGTTACTTTGCAATTGTTCCGATGAAGCACTATCAGCAAGAAAAACTATAGGGGCTTGAAGTCCTTTTGCAGCATGTACCGTTAATATACGAATACCCTTGTTATCGTTGCTGACCAAAGCTGTATTGTGGTAACTTTGAATCCAGGCATCAAAATGCTGATACGGATTGCCGTAACATTCGCTTTTTTCAAATTCTACAGCAGCATCTAAAAACAAATACAGGATCTCTTTAATGTTTTCACCAAATGCGTGTACAAATTGGTCATACTTTTGATCAAAAAACAGTATTTGGTAAAAAAAGGAATATAGAGTAAAGTTTTTAGAACGTTGTATAAGAGATGTGAGGTATATGTATACTTCGGGCCTATACAGCTTTAAGTTTGCTAATATTCTACCTTCTGTACGCTCTAGACTGTTTGAACTGTGCGCGACTCTAAATAAGTCCTCCTCGCTAAAACCGATAATAGGAGATTTCAGCAAACAGGCGAGATTGTAATCATCTTTAGGAAGAGTGATGAAACGTACCACAGACAGTAAGTCTAATATTGCTAAATGTTCACCAAGCACAATGCTGTAGGACTCTGTAACCGGTATTTTCCCTTTTCTGCAGAATGCTATCAAATAATCAACGATTTCCGATCTTTTTCTCAAGAGAATCATGATATCTTGTGGTTGTACAGGCCTCTGATGTCCAGACAACAACCTACCACTATCGATCCATGTTTTAATCGTGTCCACTATTTGAAGCGCTAAGGCTCTTTTTGGACAGGCTACCGTTGGAATATTTTCGGGAATTCGCCATTTAAGCTGCTCCGTCTTATCACGCTTGCTAGAGGCATCGCATATCTCTTCCAACGGCCATATCTCGACCTTTCCATCACTTCGCCTAAATGCGGGATGTTTGATATGATGGGATTGATTTACAACGATCTTTTCCTTGTTGTGTGGATGATTAAAGCACTGATCCACAAAACTTAAAATAGCATCTGTGCTTCTAAAAGATACATTCATATCAAGCTCTAAGAACTTTTGCATAGCGTTTGAAGCTTTGCTTGCGTAATACTTTTTTACAGCTTCAAAATAATAGGGCGCAGCACCCTGAAATCCAAAGATCGACTGTTTAAAATCACCAACTATGAAAATAGTCCTCTGACAGTCCCTTGCATTTAATCCCACAAAAAACTCTTGCGAGATCAATTGTATAACCCTCCATTGCTCTTTGCTTAAATCCTGAGCCTCATCGATCAATATGTGATCTATTCCGATGTCCAGCTTGTATAATACAAAGTCTGCATCATCCGCATTTTCTAGTATTTGAATAGTATGCAGAATCAGATCATCATACTCTAAGTACCGCTTGTTGAGTTTTAAATCTTCATAAATTTCAAGAACAGCTTTACACAAAAGTGCCAACGCTGTAGTCATATCGCAATTCGTGTGGGATTTTAAGGATTCTCCAAGCACTTGGACCCTTTCCTGCTCGTCTACAAGAAACTGGTAGTATTTTTGATGCTTTGACTTAAAGGCGTCTTTTACTAATTTCACCTTTTTAGTCCCGTCGTCCTTTAAAAATATTCCAATGTACTCAATGCACCCCATAATGTCCGATATTTCTACTGCCTGAGTATCTACCCGCAGAAGCTTTTCCAACCCAATCTTTAATTGCTCTGATAGCTTTTCTTCGTTTTCTTGCAGTTGCTCCAAACACTCGTATAAAAGCGGCAAATTCACGTTGATTATTTCTTCAAGTACTTGACCTATAGAGGAATTATTATCTATGCCATACCTTTTGCGATTTTCCTCGTTAAAGCTTTTTAAATCTTGAAATCTATTCAAATAAAGTCGCAGGTTCATTTTATTGTCAAAAACCTCTGCAACCAGCTCCAGTAACCTATTGCTATCGTATAACTCGGTCAACTTTGACAAGTAATGAGTATAGTCAGGATCTTTGCTCATCCCCTGCACCGCTGCTTGAAAAGCTTGATGCAACAACTTATGCCTCCGCTTACCTTGAATGATTTCGTAATCAGAAAAAAAAAGAGAATAACCTGACGATTTCTTCAAAACATCTACACAAAAAGAGTGTAAAGTTTGAATCTTGAGATTGTTAAAATCATCTAGAAATACATCATACAGCGCCCTTGCCCTGCTTATATTATTCGTAGATGTGCCGGTCAGCTCCTGTAGTTCTTGGGCTAGACTCGCCTCATCTGCATTCGCCCATTTCAAAAGCTTTTCCTGTATGCGGGTTAGCATCTCCCCAGCAGCAGAGTTTGTAAATGTCAAACACAAGATCTTATTTGGTAGAGAACCCTTCAGCAAAATGCGGAGATAACGATCGACCAACACCTTGGTCTTACCAGTTCCAGCGGATGCAGATAAGTACACGGAATGGTTAGGATCTGAAGCGACTCTTTGTACTACTGAAGGATCAACAAAACTCACGCCCGCCTATAGACCATAGTATGAGAGCCATCTCATATCCCCTTCAAAGCATGCTCTAAGGTCGGGTATATTGTACTTTAGCATCGCTAGCCTATCTATTCCTATACCAAATGCAAAGCCTTGATATTCTGTTGAATCAATCTTGACATTTTCAAGCACTACAGGAGAGACCATTCCACAGCCCAACACCTCAAGCCAACTGGATCCACTACCCACCTTGATCAGTTCCTTGGTATGCTGACATCTGATGTCAATTTCAGCTGAAGGCTCTGTGAATGGAAAGTAAGATGGGCGCAAACGAATAGGCAAATCATCCACCTGAAAGAACACTCTTAAGAAATGTTCTAATGTACCTTTTAAGTGTGACATAGTGATACCTTTATCAATACAGAGCCCTTCTATCTGATGAAACATTGGAGTATGAGTACTATCCATGTCAGCCCTGTAGACTTTTCCAACCGATATGATACGACATGGCGGAGGGCTCGTATTAAGATGCCTTATTTGCACCGTGGATGTATGAGTACGCAACAAAAGCCTTTTCTCTAGGTTTTTATTTAGTCCGTCTTTGTTTAAACTCAGCGAATCTATATAAAATGTGTCGTGAGATTGCCTGGCCGGGTGATGCTCTGTGATGTTTAATGCCGTGAAGTTATTGTAGTCATCGTCGATATCCGGACCTACTGCAAGCTTAAACCCCATTTCGTAAAATATTCTTTTCACGTCCCTTATTACTTCGTGTATAGGGTGCTTTGTGCCGCACTGGTATTCCGTTCTAGGCTCAAGTGTCACATCTATAAATTCAGCACTTAACCTCTGAGCAAGCAAGGCCTCTGCTAAAGACTCTTGCTTTGTAGCTATAGCAGCCGTCACCTCGCCTTTTAATGTGTTTAAAGACTGCCCTAACAATCTTTTTTCTTCCGTAGGCAGCTCTGACATTAAAGAGAAAGCTTGCTGTATAGCACCTTTTCTACCCAGAAATTCTATGCGTAGACTCTCAAGCTCCTCTAGTGACTCAACACCAGAAAGCTTAGAGGCAAATAGTGCACTAATAGATGCGACTGTGTTCATTGTAATCTACTACTGATAATTCATCAGAAGTATACACAACTATTGCACAACAATGAAGAAAAAAGTGGAAGCGCCTCCCAGCACTATAAGTCATCACGTCTTCTGCGATCGTCATTGGAGTTGTTTTGTCCACCTCCAACGCTATCTCTCCTTCTCTTATCGTTATTATTGCCTTTATCCTGTGACTTTTGATCCTGATTGTTTGACCTTTTATCATCTTTGTCCGAGCTATCTTGATCATTATCATGATGATATGTAAGCTTTCTGTCGATCCATCTTGGCACTTTAGGAGCATACTCCGCTATCTTCCTCATCCCCCCCCAGAGAGTTTGTGCTCCCCTAAACACCTTGTAAGAAGATAGCTTCCTGTGAATCTTGTTGCCAAGAACCTGTAGCCCTATTCCTACTGGGTTCACAACATTAACATAGCTAATTGCCTTCTTTGCACTGTAATATGCAAATTGAGCATTCCTATTCATTCCAATCTGCATCTCTGCAAGCGGTTCTCTTGCTTGATTGCTAATTGTATCGACGAATTGTGGAATTTCAGCGACAATTCGATCAAATAGCAGTGATATTAACAAAAGTGCGAAATAATGTCCAGGCGTAACCGCAATTTTCATGAGATCGTCCGTGCTGACCTGCCAAAAGACCACTTGCCATATCTTGAAACCTAAAATGTAGAATTTCCAAGGTGCGTCTTCTAATGGTCTAAAACAAACCTCAAAGCGCAGAAAAGACTGTATCTGAGCCATGATTAACGACAGCATCAGGCCAACAACGCATAGCACCATAATCCCCAGCAAAGAAGATGATATGATTTGCTTCATCCATCTGTCAAACATGTCTTTTGTTACGCTAAACAGTATAGTGACGATAAATATCGGTGATATCGCCAGTAACAGAGCGATTTGAATCAGGGAGAGAAGATATAAAGTCAGCGCTCTTATGATGCCAATGATGATAAAGTAAAAACAAATGTAAAAGCAAGGCATCCAAAACACATAAGCCCACTTAAAGACCAAGGACACAGCTTTTGCATTGACAGATTGAGAGATCAGCATCTTGATGAACGCGTCAAACAAAATAAGTGGAGAGTCACCTCCCTGCACTATTCTTATGAACTCTTGGCTCTGAACGGTTCCCCCGACTTTTGCGCTATATGTAGCTACATTCGTAGTCATGATCTTGGCAATATCCAGAGTACCCTCTGAAAATATGTTAAATAGGTAAGCGTTAAAAAAGTCCCAGCTAGATTCAGAAATAAGAGCAGAGACTATACCTACTTTTATACATCTTATTATTAATTCGCTTTGTGGAGTTTGCATCATACCAAGGGTGAACAGTAAGCCTGTCACTATAATATAAATAATTAACAGCGCTTGTACCGTTTTTGTGATGTACACTACAACGCGACTGTATATTCTTTTACTTACACCCTCCAAAGTGCTCTTAACGTACTCTATTGCAGTTTGGACAAACCCCTTAGGCGTATATACACCGCTTAAAATATTGACCGTATAGCCACCAGCGTTGTCTTCATAATTGCTATCAAGTATTCTGAAATATAGCCTACCGCCCTTGACATATGGCATATTGTTGTTATCCAAATCATTCTGAAATGTCACGTGACCACTGGGATCGACTTTATAGGTCTGTGTCACGCGTAGTTCAAATGTTTTTGTATTACCATTCGCCATCAGTTTGGCTATGTGAAATGTGCGGAATTTTGATAATGGAACTTTATTGGCGGTATCTTTAGTATTAGGATCGTTACCCTCAACATCCAGCGCAATCAGTCCATACAAACCCTCTCCATCTGTCAGTTTACAAGGAAAACGTGTAAGATCATTGATGATAACCTTTTCACCTCCTTCTAAACACATCATCCCAGAAGGTTCATTGGCCCCACAGGGCACTAGGAGACAATCTGGCACATTTGGATCTTGTTCAAGGTTTGGTATGATATCGCCACCCCAAGGATACCAAGCCCCCTCAACCATACCTTTTAATACTGCCTGTGATTCAGAGTTATTGGAAGAGGAAGCCACACCCATCGTGAAAAAACCAGAATCTATCCATGGTGCTATCTGTTGATTAGATGGCTCATCCGCTATTAGTACATCTCCGGACTCGTGTGACTTACTTGAAACATATTTTGCAGGCACATGCACTATGCCACCCATGCCAAAATCATCAGCTGGTATGCATAACTCTGCTATGGCTTTGTTACATTGATATGTAAGCAAGACAAAAGCGCAACAAATAATATATAGAGCTCTATATATTAGATTTGGTGATATCACGATTACTATTGTGTTCCATAGGCCATTATATTCATTGTATGCATACGGAGCAAATCAAAACAACATAAATCTCACAAGATCGCAGCCGATTTTGAACAGTGTATTTGCGGACGGGCTTAAGCTCAATACATCATCGATTGTGTTTCAAGTCGTCTTAGGAACCAGCAACTTTTCTAACTCCTCTACCACCTTGTTTTGTTGCGGAGATTGAGGTTTTTGTCTGTAAATACCACGACCAGACCAGGAAGAAATCAAGATGATCTTACCCTGTTCCCGTAACATCTCTATGTATTTCAAAGATGTTGGCGTGATACCATCGTGAAGATATACTATCGGTATAATGCCAAGCGTAATACTCTCAGAAATCATAGAAGTGGACTCTCCTGGTAGTATTAAAGGAATCGTAGAATGTTCTAGACAAAACTTCAGTGCTTGCCCCCAAAGATTTCGTATGCCAAAGTTAAAGTCTACAACTTTCCATGATTTGCCCCTAGCATCCTCCATCACGCATTGAGTCACGTAATCTACTGCAGTGTTGTGTGCTTGTGTATCAATAGTCACCAGCCCATTCTTCATAACATGGCGTCCCGTTCTCGGACCATTCAATATTAGTATTCGCTTATCAGGGTGCAATTTACTAAGAAGTTGGCGTGCCATATAGCAGTCATACAATTTCCACTGCCCATCTTCTTGCTGAGTATCCCCACCAAGCATCACTATCATTTCCACAGACGAGTCTATAGCGGAACTTTCCTCATTTTGAATATTTGCTAAAGTTCTCGTATGTAGCACACCTGAAATAGCAATAAGCTTCACTTTGCTTGCAATAGCGGTGAAACGCTCATCAATTGCGTGTTCAGGCATCACTACTATAGTCCCGGGGGCCAAGTCCTTCATAGCACCGATCCATTGCCACATCAGCAATACATTGAACTCACCAGCCACATGCTTTTTAAACGCTGCAACACCGGTTGTACCAGCACCAAGGTTTATTTTATATCCCTGGAGAGAAGGTGTAGCATCTATTGAGCTTCGCAATACGCTGATCATAGCCTGCTCTCCAACATTAAAACTTGGTATGTCTAAAGCAAACGCACAACCAGACCACATTATCATCAAAATCACAGCTATTTTATATCTCATACTTATAACACATTTTATAAATCAGCTATTCATCTTTGTTATTCGTTACATGAGTCTATCAAAAAATCATACTTGTCGTGTTTGTAGTATGACAATTCCGGACTTTTTGAAAACAGCCAACCTTTAAATTTTGTTACCGCGTTTGTGTGTGCATCTGCAGCGCTTGTTTCTTCAATCTCATCAAAAACAACCAATACCTTGACTTCCGGCCTATACTTTTTGCCATTTTCCTGCCAGCAGGTTAGTAACCGTATCATTATGTGATTGCCGTAACTTGTGATACCATCGTTGGTTATTTTAATAGTATCAAGTTGTCCAGTCTGTTTATTAATTATCTTTAAGGTTGCTGTATTGTAAAAATTGCCACTTTGAGGGTACGATTGCTTATCGTCCTGACTTTCTGGATTTTTACTATCCACAATCTCTTTTGGTCCACCAAGAACGTCAAAGATAGAGGAAGCGACGACGGACGACGATACCGGAGAAGTGGAAGCTCTTAATGAGACAGACATAGAGCAGAAACAACAACACAATACGAACTGTAAAACTGCTCTAATGGATACCACTTTGTGTTGTTCCCTCATCATGCTTCTTGATGTTACCAAACATAAACTTTGCTATTAGGCTTTCTAAGCTAATTGAAGACTGCGTAAAACTAATTACTCCGTTGTTTTTTACACGCTGTGTATCAGAACCAGGTACGATGTTCACGTACTTATCCCCTAGGAATCCATTGCTGATGATTTCAGCAGAGCTGTCTACAGGTATCTGGTATTTATTTTCTATGCCCATATCAAGGGTAACGTCAAATGTCTCAGTGTTTATAGTTGCGTCAAGGACCTTTCCTATTTTGACGCCACTAAGCTTTACATCGCTTCCAGCCCCAATACCATCAACCCTTTGAAAGTGCGCAGATATTTTATAACCATTGTACTTTGCAGTGTTGAGACTTCCGCTTTTGTATGTCACTGCTACAAACGCGAAGGCGATCAGAAGTACTACAAAACCAACTACTGTTTCAAGAAAATTTTGCTGCATATGTTTTGTGCAAGAATATTAGAAGATATATCACACAATACTCACTGATGCACAACAAGTCAAGAAAAGTAGACCTCAACTCAACCGATCACATTATTAATTTATATTTATCGATACAGCTTCGTTCCAACGTTGCTTTTGGTGTACTTGCCATCTTCCTCACGTGATTTATTCCTGGAAATTGCTACGTCACAGTATTAGAAAATGATCGTGAAATTATACCAGGATAGGAATACAGCAAGAAGTTGACAGATCCAAAAATATGATATAGACACATGTTGTGACTTCTAAAAGTCACTGTATTTGCTTCTTTTTTCAAAAAGCTTTGAGACAGTTGCGCCGCTTGATATAATCAACCTAAAATATGACAATTTTATGACAGCATCACACAACACAACTCTACCAATTACAGTGCACCTACAGTACATCAAGGATCTGTCGTTTGAGAACCCAATGGCGCCTTTTGGATTCACTACGGATGAACAACCAGACGTCAACATCGATATAGATATCGAGGCTCATCAGATACAGGGCCATGACTTTGAAGTTGTTCTCAGTGCAGTTATTACGAGCAAGATAAAAGATGAAGTATCGTTTATTCTTGAACTACACTACGCAGGTGTTTTTGGTATCGGACACAACGAAAATGAACAGTTAGACGAAGATATAGTACAAAAGTGTTTGTTTGTAGACTGCGTGCATATACTATTTCCGTACGTCCGCCAAATCATATCTAACATCACAAGAGATGGTGGATTCCCCGATCTAACACTGGCACCTTTGGACTTCCTGAAACTGTATCAGGAGAAAAAACAGGCTAACGCCAGCAAAAAGTATCACTGACTTCTCACTCAGTACCATTCTCATTCTTTCTTCTCTTGAGATTGGTTTGTTTGGCGCGTCCTATCGCTAGTGAGTCCCGTTCAATGTTTTCAGTGATTACGCTTCCTGCTCCCACTATCACGTTGTCGTCGATCCGTATAGGTGAGATTATTGAAACGTTTGCACCTATTAATACCTTTTTGCCTATATCTGAGCGATGCTTTTTCTTGCCGTCATAGTTGCAAAAGATCGTACCTGCCCCAACGTTGCAATCTTCACCTATAGAAGCATCACCTATATAGGACAAATGAGAAGCCTTTGAGTTTTTTGCTATCTCTGCATTTTTCAGTTCCACAAAGTTGCCTATTTTTACATTCTCATCTAACACAACATTTGGTCTGAGTCTCGCATAGGGCCCTACGCTACAGTTCTTTCCTATGTTTGCACATTCCAAGTGAGTAAACGAGTGTATTACAGTACCCTCCTCTATGATCACATCTTTGCCTATGAACACATATGGGTATATTTTGACAGAAGGCGCAATGATCGTATCAGCACTAAAGAATACAGTGTCTGGTGCCAATAACATCACGCCAGACGACAGGAATTTTTGTCTCAATCTTTTTTGCAACACATCTTCTAAATAGGCTAATTGATGTAAATCGTTTACCCCCATTGCCTCAATCTCCTCACAAAGCACGTAAGCACACTTCATACCGCTTTTTGTTGCGATACCTATCAAATCGGTTAAGTAGTATTCACCAGTAGCGTTATCGTTCTCAAGCTTTCCAAACAAGCCCAAAAGATCATGAGTGTTAAATAGCATCACTCCAGAATTACACAATGCAATCTTTTTAATATCATCGTCAGCTTCTTTCTCTTCAACAATGTCAAGCAATACTTCCCCGTCCCTGATCAACCTTCCATAGCCCATAGGATTCTTGGTGTTAAAACCTGCTACAAGCACAGAAGCTTTTGTAGATTCCAATTGTTCAACCGCTCTTACCAGGGTATCCGCAGATACTAAGGGTGCATCACCACAAAGCACAAGTACACGATTTGAGTCTTCCAGGTCTTCCACCCCTATATCGTCGATTGCGCACCTCAAAGCGTCCCCTGTGCCTAATTGCTCCTTTTGTATACAAAATGTGCAACCGTATTTTTCAATTAGTTCCTTAAAGCTTGTATGTGCCGCAAGCGCCTCACTGGCAACAATATGTACTGCGTTGATACTTCTGTCAAACCCGGTTCTGGCAAGCTTTGTCTTTAGATCTGCAGTCACTCTTATAACATGCTCAAGAAGACCAAGACCAGTCAACTCGTGCAGTACTTTTGGTAATGTAGTGCGCATTCTAGTCCCTTTGCCTCCAGCAAGCACCACAATCGTCAATTTTATCATATCGCACTCCTTGTTTACTGAATCCGCCCTCTTTGAATAGTATCAAACAGCACCTCCTCCAACATCATCGACTCTTCGTACTTCCTTAGTGGTTCCAAAGCCTCTAAAGCAGAGTCAAGACACCTGGTCATGAAGTCGTTGCAGTATTCAAATACTGCATACTTTTCAAATAACTGTAAAGCTATCTTCAATCTCAAATCCGATTCAGATACGCTTCCATTTATTAATGAGACCAGAACGTCTTTGTCTGGATCTGTAGCTCTATTTAAAGCTATGATCAATGGTAAGGTAACTTTTCCCTCGCTTAAATCTTTCCCTATTTCTTTGTCGTATGTGGCAGTGTCCGCTCTATAATCAAGCACGTCATCTATCACTTGAAACAGAATGCCTAAGTGCAGACCAAAGTTTCCTAAAGCATTTATTTCAATAGCTGTAGCCCCATTGATCATTCCCCCTACCCTACAAGCTGCAGAAAACAACAGCGCCGTTTTGTTTTTTATCACCTCCAAATACTGATGCTCTCCAACACGTGTGTCTCTCAAGTTTGCAAGTTGCCATACCTCTGCCTTAGATATAGAGGCAGCAACGCCCATAAGCAATTCGAGCACATCAAGAGAGCCAGCCTTAATCATCAATTGAAAAGATTGAGCCAAAAGATAATCGCCAGACAGAATGCTAACCTTGTTTCCCCATAAGAGATGTGCAGTCTTCTCACCCCTTCTACAACTACTTTCGTCTATAACGTCATCATGCAAAAGAGTGGCTGTGTGCATTAATTCTATTGCAGACGCCAACAAAATGTGAGCATCACCACATTTTAAAAACATATCTGCAGATATAATGGTCAACATCGCCCTAATTCTCTTTCCTCCTGCATTGATGAGCCGTGTAGTCACGGTTGATAGAAGTGGCGTGAGATCGTTGGAACCATGCGCAAGAAGCAATGCCTCAACTCTTTGAAGGTCGGAAGCAACCCATGATTTCATAGGTTCAATTGAGGACCGAGCATCGCTGACAGAGCTTTTCATTGATTTACTGATAGGGTTTTCAAATAATTCTAGCGAGTATACGTAGACGCTCAGTATAAGGCAATGACTATTTCAATGGTGAGATCTATCAGACGGACCTAGCTGCCGAACCACCACGACCTCTTGGTGAAGGTGGAGTAGCAGCATCGGATTCTCTCTTTTTGTGTATGGCTCGCCGATGTGTTCTGGCTTTCACAATACTTTCATCATTTTCTTGTTTTTTCTTAATGATTCCGTCAGCTTTGTCTTTGATCCTCTGCAAAAGCATCCTAACTTCTTGGAATGTCTGATTAATATCATGCTTACTTAGGCTTTCCAGCTGGTTGTTTAAGGCCTCTTTTTGCTCTTCTATGAACAGCTCACCAAGCACATGCTTAGTCTCAGGCCTACTCATAAACTCCATCATTTTGTTTGTTAGCTCCGTTGCTTGTTCTGCAACTTTTTTTTGAACACCAGAATCCGCAGTTTCTAAGCTTGACTCTCCATGTTTTGCTCGATGTTCATTTAAAGAGTCTGCAATGGCTACGATACCTGATTGCACATACTGTGTGAGCAACCAATCAGCTGGTTGATGATCTTCCAACATCTGCATGATCACACTTTGTAGTGGACCTAGCTCACTTTGAAGCCCTCTTTCTACAAAACGCTCTATCGTCTCTGCTCCAGCGTTTGATTGATTCATCCTAGAAACGTACTGACTGATCACATTTTTATAGTCTTTCTGAAATTGTTTGCTCCTTTCATCAGACATTCTAAATTCCTCGCTAATGGTTTTGGCATCACTAATAGCAATACCCAAGAGCTCAGTCATTTCAACAACCGTACCTTGGTACCTCCCTCTATGCTCTCCTATCCAACGTCTGGCCAACTCAGGTTGTTCTAACATGAGTTGTACTAACTCTTGGAAACATTCCATCCCTGCTTTCAATTGTTCGGAGACATCTTCTTTTGCCAATTCTGAAAGTGGAGATAACAACCGATCCATACCGCCTATTTCGTCTAATGCTCTATGGTATGCTGTCTGTTCTCTTTTATTCTCGGTAAAATTTTTAAATGCAGCAGCGTCATTTAAAATTCTTTCGGTTTCGGCTCCTGCCAATGCAGCTATGGTCAAAACGCGCGGTGAGATTTTAGGCGTCTTGTATTTATCACTCAGCGTATCGTTTGCTAAGAACGTCATAACAGTTTGAAAGTTATTAAGGTCATGATACGATACATCTTGGCCCAATTGCTCTTTTTCTTTCACCATCGCTTGTTGTATTCTTCCGTACTCACCATCTTTTTCAAAAATATTTAAAAACTTTTGAATTTCCTCTTGCTTTTTTGGATCTCTTTCATCTTTTTGATTTTCTAGATCTTTCAAGTCATACAACATACTTAGCGCATTACACATCTCCAATGGCAGATATGGATGCTTTGCTATACCAAGCTTTCTTGTTTCGCTTAAATCTGATGTAATACCCTCAAATATATCAGCTTGTGCTAGTAGTCTACTTACTCCTTTTTGTGGCTTGCCATATACCAAAACGGATTCCGGTATTCTTGATATCGTTTCTCGTGAAAAAATACTTGTGAGTTCTGCTGTAATCTGCGACTTAGCACTTACGTCGTTTACAATGCTATTATATTTTTCAGGTACCGGGAGACCTGCTCTTAACATTTCAGCCGCCAACGGTGTGGTCACGTATTTGCCGTCTTCAGAAAAATACAGCCCCATTTCTTCCAACACAGGCTTAAGTTTCTTTTTACTTTTGACTTTGGGGAAGCTCTTGATATATGACTCCAAAATTGCTTTGTTGCCTTCAGATAACTTACTGGCCAAAGTGCCGTTTTCAGCATAGGCAGCACTTGCAGATTTGACCATATGATAAAAATCCTCTTTTGCTGGCTTGTATTTTATCCAGTTTTTTTGGCCTCCTAATGGCCCAAACCTTCCGGGATTGCCACGCCAAGAGTGCTTATCCAGTGCACTATGGCCCATAGGGGCAACACCCTCATATCCAAACCCTAGAATACCTACTGATCTGCCACTCTTTGTAGTACCTAAACCATTTGAAATAAGTATATGACCATCGTCACCATTACCTCTAATTTTCTTTCCGTCGCTATTACCAGCTATATTGTTCCCGTATCCACCAAATGGAATGTTCATGCCGAGATGTGCTCTGTCTCCTGCGATTAATCCACCAGTTAAGGTTGAAAACAATCTCCTCATGAATGAGTAGATACCATATTTTACACCTTTCAGCTCTTTTATTTTTTCCCCCTTTATTTCTACTCCATGGGTAGAGATCCCCCTATTATATATTAGGTGCCCCGGAGCAAGTTTGGACTCTCTGTTACCAGGCCAGAGAGTGCTTCTGTAGTCTACCCCTTGTTGTGAGGATTGTGGAGCAGGACTGTATCGACCTTCACGATCAATTGCAGATGTGGTAACGCCGCTATCTAACCAATTGAAAACTGACTCAAACTGACTACCGTCTACTCCAACATAAGCTCTTCCTCCACCACCCCGAAGGTGCAAACAAGAAGCTGGTAGGTAATTTTGAGCATTTTCTCCTGCCAATGCAACCTTAACAAGGCGCTTTTCGGGACCATTCACCTGCAATTCACACCCTTCCATGTCAGCACCAGTCGAACCTAGGAGCAACAAGAGCCTCTTGGCACCCAACTGTTTATCCTTAATCTCAACTTTTAAATGGTTGTTAAGAGTATCTATAACCTCTGCTTTTAGCTTACCTAAATGAGATTCAAACATCTCACTATGAGACTTCGACACTATCTGTCCTTTAGGAATTTTTATGACAACATCTTCTGATCCTCCATCAAACACTTTTTTCCATGTTTGGTATTTACTCTCCAGCCCTTCAACCTTGTCAAAAAGGTAGCCATAGTTTTCCAGAAATATCTCTGGATTTTTTACTGAGGCTTCATCGACACTCTGAAATTGTTCAAAAGTTTTCATAAAGTCTAGAGCGTGGTGCTCCAACCCTGCCATTCCTCTTTTGATGCTGTTCACATGGATGTTGTCTCTTTCTTGAGACCCAATTGTCCTCTCTTTAGGCATTCTAATTCCTTTGATTGTCCCCTTATCTTTTAAAATGTCTCAGACCCAACAATAATACAATGATTTTTTAGGCTTTGATTTCTATCATTTGATTATTGTACGCGATAAACTCTGGAAAGGAATTGCTACGAAGCTTCTGTTTCAGCCTTGATATGTGGGTTTCTAAAGTGCATGTAGAAACTTCGTCAGAGTACCCCCATATCTCTCCTAGAACTTGTTGTTTTGTCATTTGACTACTCTCAGACCCAATCAGATATAGTATCAGTTCGCTCTCCTTTTGCGTCAATTCAATAAACCTACCAGAATGACTTACTCTCATTTTTAAGGGCTCAAAGATTACGTCCTGAATCTCATATGTTTTGGACACCACAGTCTTTGAAATTAACGAGATCAACTGAACCAACTTTAAGGGTTTACTTAAGTGAGCTTTTACATGGCCCCCTATCACTATGTCAGTATCTTTACATGTAAATGGAGTACAATCATCATAGATAGTAAAAACTTCCCCAGAACCGTTCGCGGAATATTCGCTTACAGACGCACAAGTCTCTATAGCAACACGCGGCAACGGCCTAAAGGCCCCCGCATCCCTAGCTTGACTCAGAAGATCCTGAAGCAGGGAACGCCTACTAACTACTATAATCTTCACATTTTTGGCAAAGTAGCGTTGAATCTGCCTAGATTGTGGAATATATGCTGTATGTACGTTTCTTTGTTACCCTTTAACTTGGTAGTGGTAAAGTCATAGTTGACTTTATTACCATCCGCTAATTTATATAACTTGATCTCCTTGACGACGTCCCCACTGTCAAAGACCACCTCCATCACATTTTGTTCAAATACCTGTGGATGCCAGAATGCCTTTTGAAACTGCTGTATCGAGATGTAGTAATATGTTTTAGGCCCAAAATCCGCCGTAGACGTAGGAGAGCCCATGTAGTCTAGAAGCTCCTTTTCGGACGTCTTACCAGTTTCCAATGCATTCAGATCCTTATCTTCAAAACTGTAACCGTGGTGATACTCGTTCCGCTTACAGCCTGTACCAAGCAACAATACTAAAACAAGTAGAAATTTAAGCTTCGGTTTTTTGAACATTTAACACACTCGACTTTTGTTTTTGTTGTTCTTTGCGCCTTAGTAGATTTTTCTTTAGAGCATCGGACAACCTCTCCTTTTTAAGGCTTGTAGAAGAGGATTCTTTGTTTTTTTTTTGACTTATCATGTTTTGCGATTATAAGGCGAAACAAGTAGAGTGTAAATTAAAAGTTATAAGGGGCAAGTAAAATCTTCAAAAACATCGTCAAGCAACCATCAGGATTGAATCAACAAGATGAAAAATATGACCATCAAGCAAATCCTAAAGCTTGTTGTTTTTGAAGTACTTGTCATGTACTCAAGAGCGTATGATAGCGCAATATACGACAACAATGAAGCCGGTTCTAAACAAGAGCCAGACACTAGTAACAACATAAGGATTTCGTTACTACGTGCAACGGGATACTTTGCATATGTTGCAGTAGAATAAAGGTATAAAAAGCACGCTATGGACATTGACACTACAAAAGGCCCTAATGTGTCTGATACTAGCACTCTATGTACCAAACCAACCACAGAGATCGCCAGTAGAAGCTTGCAAAAAACATTCCAGTGCTGCTCCAAATCTACATCGTATGCTAACATCAGCACCAAGATAAAAAGGGCACTTATCACAACAAGCAATACATAGTGTTCTGAGAATTCACCACATTTAAGGTATAGCAAGACAGCCATACCAGCTGTTGATACCTCAATTGCAAGGTACTTCAAACTGATTTTAATGCCACAGTAATTGCATCTCCTTGCATATATCCAGCTTAGTATCGGCAGGTATTCGTAATACTTTAATTTGTGAAAGCAAACTGAGCAATGCGGAGGCTTTCCAAATGGTGTATTATATCCACGCACAGTAAGATTTCTGGGTAGCCTAAAAAAGAGTGTTGTAGCATAATTACCCAGCAACACCCCCACCAAGAACGTAGTCAGCACAGCAATAATCAACATGCAAACCGATCATGAGTTTATACAGTGTAGCGACCCGCTTACAGGTCACTGACTACCTTCAGTATTGTATTTTTATCGCAAAAAGGAAAGTGTTGACCTTGTACAATTTGGTATTTTTCATGGCCCTTACCAGTGATGATCAACACGTCCCCATTTTTTAGTCCTTGAATTGCAACCCTTATCGCTTCGGCTCTATCGGAGATTTCTAATATATTCGAATGTCGGCCAATTATATCCCGTCTAATTTGAGCAGGCAACTCGTTCCTAGGGTTGTCATCTGTGACGATCACTATATCAGCCAGTTCACAGGCGATGTCACCCATGATGCTTCTCTTGAATTTGTCACGATTTCCTCCGCATCCAAAAAGTACATGTAGTCTGTTTGTGGTAAAATTCCTCGCAGACGTTAATACTTTTTCAAGTGCATCAGGCTTATGTGCGTAATCTATAAATATTCTCGCACCATTGTGGGTTGCAACCTCCTCCAATCTTCCATCTGCACTTACCAGTGACCCAATCGCGTTAAATACCAAACGCACATCCATTCCTGAAGCCAATACCAAACCAATCGCACAAGCAAGATTATAGCATTGAAAATCTCCATAAGGTTTAAAATGGCTGGTATGTTCTACACCAAATACGTTTAAAGTTAACATACCGTCGCTCAGCCTCTGGAATGTAATGTCAGCATTCACCCTACCATATGTTATAAGATGGTGTCCCCTTGCTTGACACCTGTTTTTTATTTCGTCAAACTCTGCAATGTCTTTATTTAAAATCGCTGATTTACCAGAAGACAATAACTCCTGAAACAACCTCATTTTAGCAGCAAAATAAGATTCCATATCATTGTGGTAGTCTAAATGATCCTGCGAGAAATTCGTAAATGCACAAGCAGTGAAATCGACACCATCCACCCTGTACTGCTGCAGACCATGGCTGGAGACTTCAAGTGCTACAGAAAGCACATCCCTAGAGATCAATTCCTTTAACGTGCGATGTAGAGATATTGGATCCAAAGTCGTCAAAGAAGGTGGACTAAGAATTGTACCATTTACTATGGTGCCTAAAGTACCAATACTGGCAGCCTGTATTTTGTTGATATCATGTATCTGTCTGTAAAAATCTACCACCGAAGTCTTTCCACTTGTACCAGTGATTCCAACTATCTTGGATGGCTCCAGTTCATAGTATTTCCCGGCTACAAGTGCTAAATCGCGCCTTATATTTTTGCTAAAAACATACTGTACATTATCTTTTGCAACAAAATTCACACAACTAGCATTTATAGAAGGGTTACCATGCATTATAACAACCGCACCCTTCTTAATTGCCTCATCTATAAAATCTTCACCATTGACGCTTTCTCCTTTAATAGCAACGTAGAGATAGCCAGGCCCAACTTCTTGAATACTTGTGGCCATCCCACTGATATTTGCTATGTCAAAGGCCTCTGTCACCAATGTTCCGTTCATTTGTCCTTGCCGATTTTCAAAGCAGCAATAAATGCAGACTGGGGAATATCAACGCTGCCAATGGTCCGCAATCTCTTTTTACCTTCCTTTTGCTTTTCTAATAGCTTTCTTTTACGGCTAATATCTCCACCGTAACACTTAGCTGTCACATCCTTTCTCAGGGCACTGATCGTCTCTCTTGCTATGATTTTTCCACCTATAGCAGCCTGTATTGGTATTGCGAACATGTGTCTAGGTATCAGATCCTTTAACCTCTGACACATTTCCCTGCCCCTAGACTCTGCTGCATCTCTGTACACAATCATAGAAAGTGCGTCGACAGGTTCACTGTTGACTAGTATCGATAAACGAACTAAGTCGCTTGTTTTATACGAATCAAACTGCCAGTCAAAGCTTGCATATCCTTGTGAGCAGGACTTTAGTTGATCATGAAAATCGTACACGACATCGCTTAGCGGCAATAGGTAAACTAGCATCACCCTATTACCTATGTACGTTAGTTCAAGCTGCTGTCCCCTTCTTTTGGTACATAAATCGATCACGTTACCAAGATGGTCATTGTGCAGCATAATCGTCATCTTTACCCATGGCTCCTCCATATAGTCTATAGTACTTGGATCAGGCATATCTGCTGGATTGTGTATGCTTAACACCTTGCCATTTTTTAAGTAGATCTTATAAATTACGCTTGGAGCCGTCGTGATCAGATCCAGGTTATACTCACGTATCAATCTTTCTTGAATCACCTCCAAATGCAGCAAACCTAAAAATCCACACCTAAAACCAAAGCCAAGGGCCCCAGAAGTCTCCGGCTCAAACTCAAAGCCCGAGTCGTTCAGGCGCAACTTTGCGAGACTATCCTTCAGTACACTGTAGTTTCCAGCATCTGTAGGATAAAGACCGCAAAAAACTACAGAACGAGCAGTCCTAAATCCAGGCAATGCTTCCAACACTGGGTTTTTATCGTCTGTTATAGTATCACCGATCTTACAATCTGCTACTTGACGTATAGATGCCGTGATAAAGCCTACCTCTCCACCACACAGCTCCTCCACCATTACCTTTCTTGGTGTAAAGATACCAACGGTCTCCACATGATACGTCGCTCCTGTTGAGAGCATTCTAATTTTCATTCCTTTAAAAATACGACCACTAATCACTCTTACAAGTATTACAACACCCAAGTATATGTCATACCAACTATCTATCAATAGGGCTTGTGTCAGCTTGTTTTCAGTACCTCTTGGATGCGGTAACTTGTGTACAATAGTCTCTAAAAGGTCAGTGATACCATAACCGGTTTTTGCAGATACAAGAACAGTAGATGAAGTGTCCAACCCTATCATCTCCTCAATCTGTAGCTTCACCCTTTCTGGATCGGCTGACGGCAAATCAATCTTATTAAGTACCAGTATTATTTCGTGGTTGTTTTCTATTGCTTGGTATACGTTGGCTAATGTTTGAGCTTCCACACCTTGCGTTGCGTCTATTACCAATATAGAACCCTCACAGGCCGCAAGCGATCTGCTCACTTCATATGCAAAATCCACATGCCCAGGAGTATCTATAAGATTTAAAATGTACTTTTGGCCGTCTTTTGCCTCATACACCAATCTCACTGTTTGAGCTTTGATCGTGATGCCACGCTCCTGTTCTATATCCATGGAATCTAAAATCTGCTTAGTCATCTCCCGCTGCTCTAGGCCACCGCAGGCCTCGATTAGCCTATCCGCTAGAGTGGATTTACCATGGTCAATATGGGCAATAATTGCAAGGTTTCTAATTAAACGTGGATCATTTGCCATTTTGTCGTTGCAACATTTTTTCTTGTATATTACATGTAAATATATGAGTTGTATAGCTCTCGCAAAACAACAATAAACAAATTGTATTTACCAGCAATATAGAACGTCTTGGTAATATTGTAATGATCAAACTGTTTATGAAACGTATAATCACAGAGCGTAATCTTAAATGAACGGTACAGGTATCTACATTGTGTTAACAAATAATAAGGCCCTGTGCTGCTAATATAAATGTCAATAAGGTGAAAGTAATAATGAAGCCTAGTCATAAAAGAAACAAAATCGCATTGATTGGAGGTGGTCACATAGGTGGAACAATAGCACACCTAGCAGCTTTAAAAAGGCTTGGCGATATAGTGATTTTAGAAAGAACAGAAGGCTATGCAAAGGGTAAAGCACTAGATCTTGAACAGATGGAGCCGATAGAAAGCTGCGACGCAACAATAAAAGGAACTGCAGACTATAAAGACATAGAAGGAGCAGACGTGGTGATAGTAAGTGCTGGTGTTGCTAGAACTCAAGGTATAGCCAGTAGGGAGGCACTGTTGCAGACTAATCATGAGATCATTAAAACTGTGGCAGCTGGAGTATCACGTTATTGTCCACATGCTTTCGTTATTGTCATTACAAACCCACTTGACGCCATGACCTATGCATTTTGGAAGGAGAGTGGTCTATCTCATAAAATGGTGGTAGGTATGGCTGGCGTGTTGGATACAGCAAGGTTTAGATTATTTCTTGCTAGAGCACTTCATGTCTCAGTAGAAAGTGTTACAGCCTTTGTGCTAGGGGGACACGGAGATACCATGATACCGCTCGTGAGATACAGCGCTGTTAACGGCATACCTCTTCCAGACATCATAAAGATGGGATGGATCTCTGGAGCTGAGGTGGAACAAATTGTACATAGAACAGTTCATGGAGGAGCAGAGATAGTCAATTTGCTACAAAATGGATCGGCTTTCTATGCGCCCGCAGCAGCAGCAATTGAAATGACAGAGTCCTATTTGATGAACAAGCGCAAAATATTCCCTTGCTGTACCTATCTCAGTGGAGAATACAACATGAGGGATGTATACTTTGGGGTACCGATCATCATAGGGGAATCTGGGGTGGAAAAAATAATTGAAATTGAGCTCAATGCAGAGGAAAAGGAGCTGCTTAGAAAATCTGCAGTTTCAGTACGAAAGTTGATTGAGTCGCTATAAATCCCCGTTTTGCATAGTGGTCATAGCGCCTACTTCACAATAGCATCGTAGCATAGACCTCTTTCGAAAGTGGATTAAACCAGGCAAATGGATTTAAGGATGAGGCTGCCTAAGCGTATTGAAATACCTGCGCAGAGCCGAGTTTCACAAAATCCGTTTTGAATCATTTAAAAATGGGGTTTGGTATGATGTGTATGTATTAATGACAGAGACAGTACCATTAAGCGAAAATACACTCAAATAATACAATATTAAGTTAACCTCAGTTTGGGATAAGGGAGAGGAGTTGGTTGTGGATGTGCGAGGTTTTTATAGAGGGTTTACGCTGTTTAAAAGAGTAAGCAACAAGGCCAGAGATTATGTTGACGAATGCGTTTTCAACCTTTCTGTGCCTTGTATGCTCAATTTGGCACCAATTCTTAAACTGGTCAATCACTGTCTCCACAAGGCCTCTCT
>NZ_SCFA01000106.1 GCF_004210275.1 Rickettsiales endosymbiont of Peranema trichophorum | reverse complement strand
TACACAGGTATTGCGGCAAAAACCCTATCATACTGATAGACGAATACGACACACCTATACAAGAGGCTTACCTGGAGAAATACTACGAGAAGATGGTGGAGCTAATGCGTGGTATACTAGGTCAAGCCCTCAAGGATAACAGCTACCTCACAAAAGCCGTAGTTACCGGAATAGCACGTATCTCGCAGGAAAGTCTATTCTCTGGATTGAACAATATCTCTGTATATTCGATGCTAAGAGAGAGGTTTGGCCAATACTTTGGATTTACCGAAGAAGAGGTGCTCAAGCTATTGGATGTAACAAAACAGCCCGTATCGATCAGTGAAATCAAAGAATGGTACAACGGCTATCAAATAGGTAAATATGTCTTGTACAACCCATGGTCTATAATCAACTGCTTAGACCATGATGGAGAGTTGCAAGAATACTGGGTCAACACCTCAAACAATCAATTGATAGCTGATCTATTGAAGGGTGCAAAGCCTGTAGTCAAGAAGGCCTTTGAAGACCTGCTACAGGGCAAAGTGATACAACAGACATTATCCGAGAGCTTGGTGTTTCCCGATGTACGGAACAAGCCAGAAGCCTTATGGAGCTTGTTGTTGTATGCAGGGTACCTCAAAGTACTAAGCAGGAAGTTCATGGACTACAAACTTGTATGTGAGATAGCAATACCTAACAAGGAAGTAGGAGGAGTCTATAGCAAAATAGTATCTGATTGGTTTAGCGAGCCTGTCAGCGCAGAATCATACGACAGCTTTGTAAGAAGTTTAGCGGATGGGGATGTGGAGAAATTTAAGCTGTACATCTCAAGCTACATCGTACAAAGCGGCAGCTACTTTGATTTTAACAAGAACACACCTGAGCAGGTATTTCATGTGTTTATATTGGGTCTTGTGGTGGGTCTTAGAGGAGAGTACGACATTCAATCAAACAAGGAGACGGGTTTAGGGAGATGCGACGTAGCCTTAATACCAAAGGATATCACGAGAGCTGGCATACTTTTGGAGTTTAAGATCAGTGATAACCTAGAGACCCTTCATGAAAAAGCTGAGGAGGCCTTGAAGCAAATCAAAGAGCGTCAGTACATAGAGATGTGCAAGCAAAAGGGGGTCAAGGAGGTTTTAGCAATAGGCCTTGCATTTTGCGGTAAGCACATGGAACTGGTGTACAGTCACAATACAACGTTTTTTTGAACACGTATCACTGCATAAGATTTTACAAACCGCTATAAATTATATAGCATATAACAGAGATGGAACGTGTTCTTTCAAGTACTATGTCTTATTTCTTTCGTAACAGATTGCTTAACATACTTGCCTTTTTGTTTTGCCTTTACATGGCATATAACAGCTACACAAAGCGCCATGGATATTCAAACCACACACAATTCCAACCAGCTTTCAAAGCATCTGGTGAAGAAAAAAATGGGCAAATCACAATTAATCTTGACCCACATAAAAAATATGATGATTATACGTGGACTGAAAAAATAACGTATCACATGTTTCGCAGTGAGATCGAAGACGCTCAGAAAAAAGCACAAGCAAATCAAAAGAAGGAATCGCAGTGATAACACCTTTGTTGCTAACAACCTAGAAAAAGTAGAGATAACAAGATGATATCATCAGCTTTGACGGGATTCGTGTCCAGAAGTAGGGCTACGCTTTTCTGCCTCTTGTTGATACTACTTTACGGTTGCATATCGTACGTCACAATCCCTAAAGAAAGCACACCGGATGTACAGATACCTATGATATATTTGTCTGCTGTATATCCAGGAATATCACCTGAGGATTGTGAAAACCTGATATTGGAACCTTTAGAAAAGGCTCTACGTTCGATCAACGGCATTAAAACGATCACATCATATGCAAAAGAGGGTGTTGCATCAATTATCATGGAATTTTTCGTTGGTTTTGACAGCAATAAAGCCTTGCAGGATGTCAGAATGAAGATAGATGACGTTCGGAACGAATTACCCAAAGACATGGATCAACCTACAGTACAGGAGCTTAACTTAAGCCTACAGCCTGTACTGGGCGTGATACTTACTGGGGATGTTCCAGAAAGAACGCTAGTACACCTAGCAAAGAACCTATCAAACAAGATAAAAATACTTCCAAACGTATTAGACGTAAAAATCAGGGGTGATAAAGAGGAGCAATTAGAGGTCACGCTACCACCTAAGTTTATGGAAACATACCTACTCTCCATAAATGCTATATCATCAATGATCGCCACAAACAACGTACCAATTACCGCAGGGTCGATTGCTACCAATAGTGGTGAGTACAGCATCAAGATTCCTAGTTTAATTAAAAATTTTGACGAGTTACTGGAATTTCCAATTAAAGTCAGTGGGGATAGCGTCATAAAGCTTAAAGACGTTGGTGACGTCAAAAGAACATTTAAAGATTCTCTAAGCATCGCAAGAATCAACGGAAAACCAGCTGTAGTTCTGGACGTATCCAAGAGAATTGGCAGGAACATCATATTAACTGTAGCTGAAATCAAGGAAGCTGTACGTCGTGAAAGTGCAGATTGGCCAAGGGATGTTCAAATACTTTATTCTATGGACGAATCGCAGGACATAAAAGACACTGTCTCTGATCTTGAGAACAACTTGTTTGTTGCGGTCATACTCGTCTTAATCGTCATTGTAGTAACTGTAGGCGCTAGATCTGCTCTGATCATAGCCTTATCAATACCATCTTCTTTTCTGGCAGGTGTATTGATGTTATACATTGCAGGTTATACGCTCAATATGATCGTGTTATTTAGCTTGATACTAACCGTTGGTATGATCGTAGATGATGCAATAGTGATCAGTGAGTTTGCCGATCGGAAGATGGTCGAGGGTATGTCACCGTCTATGGCATATCTGACTGCCGCTAATAGGATGTTGTTACCGGTATTTACATCTACATTGGTTAAGATTCTCGTATTTCTACCGCTACTTTTTTGGCCGGGCATTATTGGACAATTCATGAAATACATGCCCATTACAGTGATCGCCATACTGACGAACTCTTTGTTCTTCGCCTTATTTTTTCAACCAGTATTGGGTAAAATGTTTGGCGGTAAGTCAAGTATTTCGGACGAGGAGAAACAAGCAATGTCTGCCGCTGAGAATGGTCACCTTGAGAATTTAACAGGTATCAGCAAAGCTTATTGTCACCTACTGATGAGAATATTAACAAAACCAAAGCTATTTGTGTTATCTACTCTTGGAACACTTGTAGCTGTATATACGTTTTTCTTTTTCTTTGGTACTGGTAAGGAGCTTTTTCCAAAGATCGAACCAGCCAACGCACAACTCATAGTACAAGCTTCTGGTAATTTATCTTTGCATCAAAAAGATCAAATTTTTAAGGATCTGGAGACCAGAATCGCTCCATTTCTCAATGAAATAAAAATAGCTTACTCTGCGGTAGGCATTGAAGATACCTCTATTGAAAACTGCATAGGCAAGATCAACATAGAATTTCAGCATTGGAATAAAAGGCGCAAAGCATCCTATATAATCTCAGACTTAGCAAAAGCTACTGCTGATATTAAAGGCGTGAACATTCAAATAGTTGAAGAAAGAGCTGGGCCACCTTCAGGTTTACAGCCTATATCCATAGACTTTTCATCAAGGGATCTTGATGCCAACACATCGTTTGTTGATCAGCTACTACTTCATATGAAACAAATCGGTGGTTTTAAAAACATCAATGACAGCAGAGCGTTGGAAGCGCTAGAATGGAGAGTGGATATTAACAGAGGGCTCGCAGCTAAATATGGTATCAACCTTGATGCGCTTGGCAAGTTTATTAAGCTAACGAGCAACGGATTAAAAATTTCCTCCTACAGGCCTAGCGATGCCTCTGATGAGCTTGACATCGTACTGCGGTTTCCAAAGGAGATCAGACACATCAAGGCGCTTGAGAACTTAAGGATCGTAACAGATAGCGGCATGATTGTTCCGATATCACAATTTGCAAAGATATATCCAGCAAATAAGGTGGGGAAAATCAAGCGTGTGGATGGAGAGCGTGTGATAACGATTTCAACGGATGTTGATAGCAATACGCTAGTTGACACACAAGTTAATAAGTTGAAACTATGGCTGGACACGCATAAAAATCGATCTGTGAACGTCAAATTTAAGGGTGAAGAAGACGACAAAAAGGAAAGTGGGACCTTTTTACTAAACGCATTTCTTGTAGCTCTATTGATGATGTTTATGACTATGCTGGTACAGTTTAACAGCTATTATCACACCATGGTTGTTATGAGCGCAGTCTTTTTATCAACTGTAGGGGTGCTCTTGGGGTTGTTGATCAGCATGCAACCTTTTGGCATCGTGATGTGTGGCATAGGCATTATAGCCTTATCTGGGGTCGTACTAAACAACAATATATTATTTATAGACACATATCAAAGGTTGATGCTTGAGGGCATCCCAATAGAAAAAGCGGTAGTCATGGCGGGGGTACAGAGGATGAGACCTATACTGCTTACGGCTATTACGGCAATTCTTGGGCTACTACCTATGGTATTTGGAATTGTGATCAACGTGTATGAGCTTGACATATCGATAGGCTCACCAAGCAGTCAATGGTGGAGACAGCTCTCTGCATCAATAGCTGGGGGCCTTGCCTTTGCAACAATTCTCACATTATTTTTTACACCAGCATTGTTATTGGTTGGCAGGCGTTTTGACGCAAGGAGATATATTCCGACCCAATCACAAGAGTAATAAATAATTTGCTATTATATTATTAATAGCCTATAACAGTCTCTGTTGGCCTCTGTGGCGGAATGGTAGACGCAGCAGACTCAAAATCTGCCGTCCTTCGAGGATGTGCTGGTTCAAGTCCAGTCGGGGGCACCATGTTATGAGACTTTTCCTTCTACTATTGCCAAGTTATGGGGAATAAACGTTTGGTTTGGCTTCAGTGTAAACTCGATCTTTTTGACGTTTGAGAGCTCGTTTCCTATGATCTTGACATCATAGCTTTTGGATTTGTAAGTATTATCATCTAGCTTTAGCACCTGTGAACGCCAACTTGGGCATACCACATCTAAATTGCTTATGCTCCAGCTTATCATGACCTTCTCTTGAGTCACCTCCACTGTAATCCCTGGTATACCAGCTTTCTCCTGATCGATCTGCTTGCCATTTATCCATATGGCCCACCTATCCTGAGATTGGTATATGATAGAGTTTAGATGGAAGGACATCGTGTGTACACCAGCAGAAGGATCGTGCCCTCTTAACCTTAAAGAGGTATAGTGGAGCGTATCAAGTACTTTGAGGATTTTTTCTATTTCATCATTAGAAAACATCACGGATTCAAAAACGGATGAGCTCTTTTTTTGGACCTTTTTCGTACTTTTTGGATCCGTTCCCCCATGCATTTCACTTAACACATGCTTTACCTTGTTATCTTCACCTATTTTGACTAATTTGTTGACGGATGGCTCTGTGGTAATTCTACAATACTCATCATATGTGTTTTTGATTAGTTGCTCATCCAACTCACTCAGCTGCACGGCGGTATCATACATGGTATCAAAATGCTTGTTGAGCACTGACAATATCTCCTGCAAAGAGTCCATTGGAAACTTGCAGTCTATTCCTCCGAAATTTTGCGTTCTTTGAATATACCTACAATATTTATCGTCTTCTCTTGATATTTTTCTATAAATCAGACCAAATACCGGCTTTTCATAGCAAATTGCAGGAACACACTTTTTTGTTTCCAGCGGTATATCTCTACAGCTATGTACACTCAGGTACCTCATGTCGACTTTTCTCAAAACGTTAAATGGAAATTCCACGTCTTGGTTATTTGAGCCATCGGTATTTTTTGTAATAACATAGCTTGGGTCATAATCAAATGGAACGGCAGAATCGTCTCCAGCAAATGGCTGCATAGGAGCTAGAAATAACAATACACTGATACTAATGCTTTTACTTAACGTCATCATTTTGCCCACTGATGATTGACTTGAGATCATGCCATATCAGATTTAATTTTACCTGCACCATATCTTTTTTTGCCTCCTTACGAATAAGTATTTGTTCGGTAATTGGAGTATCAAGCCTAACAATCCTCAATCTTGTGATATGTACTATGCCAGGCATCTTATTTACCAGCTCGTCTATAAACTGCAAAGCCTCGATATCGACGTAAGTACCGAAGTTGATTGCCACCTCGCTGTATTCAAGGCCTACGTACTTTTTGAGAACATCACGCCTTAGAACAGGACTTGAGATGTTAACTTCTAGGTTATTAATGAGATATGACTGCCTCAGTTGATCGATAATACTTTTGGCGTATTCTATCTTTAATCCACTTGTAGTGACATGTCGCTCTTGCAAGCCAGTCCACTGAGTTAACATAGAATTCACATTCTTTATTCTATCCTGGAGTTCTAACAGCTGTGTTTTCAGCTGTGCGTTATCCTTGTATACTTCTTTTTCTAGAGCATCCAAAGAGTTGTTATATAAATTTGTGAGGCTCAATAACACCAAAGCACATACTAGAGCTATAACGAACCTAAGATTTTGACGAATGTAATAGAATTTCAAACTAGTCATCATTTAAGCAATCGGAAAAGTAAGCACAAGTTCAAGATTGATTGGTTTATTGTTATTTTCAAAGAAGTCCTCCTCTAATAACTCGGATATTTCCACTTTATAGCCTTCAAACTCCTTATTTAACTCTTCGACATACTGCTGATAAGTCCTTAATACGTCGCTATACTTTCCATGGCATGCGAATGAAATTAGAAACTTGCATGTTATTGCAAATTTTTCATCTCTCTTGGGTTGAGCGGACATGTGGTCTACCGCTGGTTTATATATCAGTTTTGGTACATTAAAACTAATATCGATCTTTTTCGCTCTTACAACTTCTGGCATTATAGAGCTTAGCCTTTCTAATATTGTGATAGGCTGAGTCTTATATTCTTGAAGCACTTGATAACTCTCTACAATTTCCTCAACTTCAGCGATATCTGTCTGTCCACCTAGCTTTTGCCCTACTTTTTCTTCCGACTTTTTTTCTTTCTGTAGTCCCAACAGTAGGGTATTCTGTTCTTGTTTCAGCGTTTGAAGAAGATGAGCAGATTTGACAATGTTGCTGACATTCAAGATTCCACACAGTAAAATCAGACAAATAGCGGTCTGTAGGCTATAAACAGCGACTTTAACAGCTCTTACAAACCGATATACTTTTAACGTTTCATCGGTATGAGTTAGCATTACTCTCTTAGTTTTTCTATGCATTAGAGCAAGAATTACAGGATCAGCGAATCTATCACCTTCTTGTGCTATTTGTGTAGAAAAACCTAGTAACCGCCCAAACTCATATGGTGTATACATGGTAATTTTTGCATTCTTATCACTGAACCTGGCTAATCTTATGCTCTTTTTTATATCGCTTGAAATAACCACACATACATTAACTTCATCTTGAATGTTTGGCATAAATTTGTGTATGAGATCTAAGCAATTCACGATCTCCTGTTCCACATCTCCTGCTACGATATCTGCGTTTTGTTCTATACTTGGCAACAAGCGACTTGACAGCACCTTACCTCCAAAGAAAACTGTGCTTCTAATACCACCACATTTTGTGAGTGTTATAGTTATTTCAGTCTTTTTTGTACTTACAGTGCTATTTTTCCAAAACTTGTATTTGCTATTTTGGGGTTGCTTGTCCTGCACAACTTCTCTTACTGCCTGAGGTAAGACTGCAAGCTCTACAGGAACACAGTATATACCTTCTATGAGATTGTAGTAAGAAGAAAAGAAGTTGAGCCACGTGGACACAGGAGACTGGAGTGAAACTGTGATGAATGTGTACAGAGACTCGGTCGCTTCCACATGTGCTTTACCCAGACACACCAGGCTTTTTATACAAAACGGTGCATTTATTTCTTTGTTTAAAAATTTCCAAGCAACAGTATGTCCTCCAAACATACCTAACTCTGGAAGGCTGTGCTGTACATATGACTGTTCCTGAGTATCCAAAAACAGATGTATGACTGCATCCTGGTCGTTCTGCAAAATCTTTTTTAACTCAAACGCATCTGAGTCATTGACTGATCTTACAAACAACTTTTTTGCAAACACATCTCCAACGAAGTACAAAACCACTGCACCACTATGTCCTATGGAGATGTACAAACAAGTATGTTGTTTTACAAACTTACCAAGCATCAAAAAAAATACCCCAATCCACTATGATCTCAAGTTAGTATCATCAGGGATTGAGGTAAAGTCTTTTGTTTATACTAGTTGGTACCTAGTAAACTATGTATGACTTACAGTTTCACCGCAGCAGGCTAGTTCTGCTCCGAAGTCACTGAGTTCATTACATGTCTCACCAAGATGTTGCAGATACGGCAACACCATCTGCACTTTCAAATCGTGGAGCGACGCTTCAGTGATAGCATCATAGGCCCCTTTCAAGGCAGTATAATGATCATAAAAATCAGGAAGAGTCGAGCACTGAACGTTGGATTGTATCGACTGCGCTGGGATAGCATTGATAGCATTTTGAAGAGCCTCCACTTTGCCTTCACAGTCATCACCACAGCTAAACTGAGCATATTTTTTGAGAGACTCTTGTTTATCAATGTCCGGTACTGGTATAGCTCCACCATTTACTGCCACCACGCCTACTTTTCGCATCAATGCATCGACCTCTGTAGAACCACTACTACTATCTTCATAAATTTTTCGTATTCTACCAAGATCATCGCCCAACATATCTTTCAGTTTACTACAATCAGCAGGATTGGCAGCATTTGCTGGCTTCCAGACATATGTCTTGATACTCTCCAAACATGATTCCAGAGCATGATCATCCTTGAGATCCTGAAGACGTACATCATAATAGCTTTTCATGATACTCTTAACAGTGTTATCGCCCACAGGATTAGTTGATAGTATTTTGAGCAATGGTTCTAGTATATCTGCCTGAACACCATCATCAGATTTGGCATATGCATACTTCAAAAGATACCTATGCACTAGCATTTTAGCTTCAGTTTGCAAGATACTACCCCCTGACTGCAACTTCTTTAACACAGGCTCCAGCTTCGTCTCAATGCCAGTACCAGTACACTTCTCAAACTTCCGACCTTTGGCATCAAAACAAACATCAACTCCTGGATTTTGAACTCCAGAATACGCTTGATCTATCTCTTCAAGGGTTGGTTGAAGTGCAGCAGCTAAGGTATCTTTTGTCAAGTTTGACGGTGTTGTGGCACCATTGAACACTGCAAAAAACGACACAACAGTTTTCCCATTGTCAGACTCAACATCCTTACCTATCAACTCCACTAACGCTACTTTCTCAGCAGGAGTCAGAGGCTGTCCTTGATCCAGCTTTATCAAGCCAGACTTGATGTCTTGCTTGAATGAAGCAATGGAAGGGCTCTGAGCAGTTTCTATATACTCCATAAGAGTAGCAAGGCTAGTCAATACTGAAACCATGGTTTCAGACTGTGATATGAATATCATCCCATTGGGATGGATCTCCCCATGTACTTGTTTTGCATATTGACCAACCTCCATCCTAGCGCTATAGAGTCCAATCGCTTGCTTTATTGCACCAGTATTCAGCGTTCTTGGAGACTCCATTACATCATTGTCAACGTTCATATTTTTGATATTAATGTCTGCCATATCTTTGTGATATTTCAGCATGACGAACCCAAGTACGACAGAGTATTCTTTAGTCTCATTACTGTTTTCATCGCTATTGCAAATGATTTGAGCTACTTTAGTAGCTATCTGAATGGGTGTAAAAGCACTGCAGTCATTATTTTTTTGCTCGGTTGTGGATGTGGTACAAACATGAGACATGACTGTCTTCATATTATCAAGTGTTATAGCATCTAAAGGCTCCTTTTGTTGAAATATGTCTGCCATTTCTTGAATACCTAAAGCTCCGATTGCCAGAACCGCATCCTTCACATTTTGAGGCACAGCCGAAGATAACTGATACAAAGCCTGTGCAGCATCCTGCTGCGTTTCCTCAACAGCATACTTCACAACGTTTTGAAACTGTTTGTAGTCTTTAAAGTATTGTCCCAATTTCACACTATCAAACAAAGTCCCCTTCCAACTCTTAGCCTCCACACCCTCGACGAATCTGACTGCACGCCCAACATAAAGACCATCATCAACATTAGAATCAGTATTAGGCGCTACATTCCCTTCCACCGCATCCGCCAATGAAATTGTGAAGAAATTTACCAAAGACTGTGGAGCAACTGTGATAGATACTGCCTCAACATCCAACTTTACTTTACTTAAAGCAGCAACCATACCTGATGCATCTTTAAAGAAGTCTCTTAAGAGTAACTTATCTAAGTATTTCAGAGCATGTATGTCATACTTATCAACATCCATATCAACTATATCTGACAGAGACTTACGCTGATCATCAGTCAGAGCCTTCCATGCAGCTTCATCATAAGCATCCAATACCTCCATAGTTGTTACCAGTACATCTGTGTTGGCTTGCAGAAGTTCTGCCACATCTATTTGCAACACTTTGAACAACTTGTTAAGAGCTAATCCAATAGTATCAGCAGTAAACTGCTCCTTAGCAAAGGCTCTCACCTTCACTTTCTCGTCATATGATAAGTTATTCGATGTACGTGATATCAATTTTGCAAGAGCACCTTTCAGGACATCATAATTAGCACTTGTATCATTCACAACGTCAAGCAACTTCTTGCACAACGCACTGTTCTCTCCAGCATTCTCAATATTCCTTGGCAAACCAGCTGGCAGTTGTTGTCCTAGAGTATTTTTAATATAATCATAAGTGTTAAAGACCTGATCATAATAATCTACCAAGGCTTTCACACTACCTTGATCCATAGATACAGCAGTTGGAACCTTGAAAGTAATACCAATACTGTCTAAAGGAGATGCTTTTAAAGTACTAGCATATACCATAAAGGCAGCAAATTTACCCGATATCGCCTTACTCTGCTCACTTACATCTTCTGTATTTAACAGGAAGGAAGCAGCTCCTTTAGCGATTGCTTGGATTGTTAAAGGACAGTTCAAAGAACTTACAGGCATCGATGTATTATCGAGCTTGACAGTAGCACTAGTCAGAAGATCAGATGTTCTTGCTGTATCGCACAAAAATTTCACAATCTTGACAAAATCATCTCCGTGCTTCACAAAGTCCACATTACCAAAATCCGCAAGAGCAGATATCGCCACTTGTACATCTGTAGAAAGGGCAGACGCTTGATTGTATAGCTTGTCAGCCTTATCAGCATCAAACCCATTTCGAGCTGTAGCATCATAAGCACCTTCAACCGCATCCTTTAACTTTTGAGCACTTGCAAAGTTCTGGTGTAAAACCATCGCATCATGCATAGATGCTGTCCATCCATTCTTTTGCAAATTCTGAATGACATCGACAACCTTCTGAACATTCACCACATCACTGATGTGAGCTTTAACAGACTCATCAACTGTCATCTCCAGATACTTCTTGTAAGCATCTGCTTTCAGCTGATCATTGGAGACATCCTCCAGTATTTTCACAAACGTATCAAGGGCAGAAAACTTGCTCAGCATTGCTTTTTCTGAAGGCAAGAGCGTAACACCGTTTTGTAGTACACCATCCTTAACAAATTTCTCAAATATTGCCTTCAAATCGTCCTTTGGCTTTTGATCGAGACCAGTCCACTTCGCTTGACCATACTGTTCCAAAGCCTGGTCCAGTGTAATCTCAAAGTAAGCTTCATACTGAGATGCAGCCAGCGTAGCTTTGCCACCGCCAAAATCCGTCAACACTTTTGCCAATATGTCTGCATTTAGATGATCCCTAAGCACCTTTTGATCATCGTAAGATAACTGTTCCCCTTGACGCAATTGACCAGCAGCGTCAAATTTTGCAATAATCTGTTCTAATCTGGCATCATACGTTAAGGATGTACTTCCAGCATGATAGTTAAACGCCTCCTGAGCACTGTACTTAAGTGCAGCATCCAGTTGACCTTGTAATTGTGTATCTTCTTCCACTCCGAGCGCCTTAAACACGTTTTGAAGAGCAACGTTAATTGCCTCGGTACTGTATAGACCAGATGCAAATTTATGGACTGCAAGCTTCTCTTGGTATCCAGGGTTAGTAGTCTGCGCACCAACTAATAGGTTACCTAAAGCAGTTTTTACATCAGCATCAGCACTTTTGAGTGCGTTCCAGAGATTCATCCTTTCTTGGGCAACAGCATTAGAAGCACCGATCTCTTGATAGTAATCAGATACCTTCTCATAGTAGTTGTACCATTCATTTATATCGGTGTATGCAAAACCCAGAGCTTTAGGCTTCTCAACGACAATAGCATATTGTGCGACATCATTATGAGGAGCCTGTAGCAGAAACTCCATAAACTTCGATACAACCGTTGCTTTTTGCAAATCAGTAGCGGAAGGCATAAGAAGATCAGCAGACTTTTTGCAAATCTCTACAGCTGACAATCGCTGCGGCGTAACAATAATCTGTGTTACAACAACACCACTACTGCTAGCATTTGAACCATTACTTCCATTTGCACTGTTATTGAGCTGCCCTGAATTACCTGTCAAATTTGCTGGCGTTGCATTATTGACAATGCTGCCAGCAGGTACATTTGCTGTCGAGTTACTACTGGTTCCATTACTTGCAACATTTGCAGACTGTGTGGCAACCGTACTAAAATACGCATCGCGAACATGCTTCAGAATCTTTACAAAGTGTTGAGCGTTGCTCGACAAATCCACTGTTTGAAGTTCCCCAAGAGCAGATATCGCATTTTGTACATCTGTAGAAAGGCCAGACGCTTGGGCGTATAACTTATCAGCATCAAACCCATTTCGAGCTGTAGCATCATAAGCACCTTCAACTGCTTCCTTTAATTTGTCAGCACTTGCAAAGTTCTGGTGTAAAACCATCGCATCATGCATAGATGCTGTCCATCCATTCTTTTCCAAATTCTGAATGACATCGACAACCTTCTGAACATTCACCACATCACTGATGTGAGCTTTAACAGACTCATCCAGTGTAACCTCCAGATACTGCTTGTAGTCTTCTGCTTTCAGCTGAGTATTGGAGACATCCCCCAGTATTTGCACAAACGTATTGACGTCGCAAAAACCTTTCAGCGCTATTTGCTCTGAAGCCGACAGCTCAACATTACTTTCTGGTATACCATCCTTAACAAACTTCCCAAATATTGCCTTCAAATCGTCCTTTGCGCTTTGATCGAGATCAGTCCACTTTGTTTTACCATACTCTTCCAAAGCTTCGTCCAGTGTAATCTCAAAGTACTCTTTGTACTGATCCGCACCTAATGGTGTCTTGCTATTACCAAGATCACTCAACACTTTTGCAAATACTTCGGCATCCACATTTTCCTCCAGCAACTTCTGATCATCGTACTCTATCTTCTTGTCTGAACTCAATTTACCGGTAGAAACATTAAATTTTCCAATAATCCCCGCTAACTTAACATCATATGTGAATTTAGTACCGTTAATATGATGATTAAAAGCATCCTCAACTGTAATCTTTACATCTGATCTAAAACCTGTTGTACAGTTACTCTGTAAGAAAGTATCGATACTCTCACTAGTACCGTATACGTCGGCAAAAACAGCACATGTTTGGTCAACAGTTATCGCTCTCAACACCAACTTATCTGCATACTTTAAGTCCACTGTATCCTTACCAAACTTATTACCGATAAGATTAACAAGAGCAGTCTTAGTTTGAGAGTCTAATCCGGTATAATTATCCCCCAAATGCTTAGTTAAAGCTTCTTCCAAGCTGATCTTCACATAATCGTTATACCAATTCGGATTTGCAGCAACCTTAGTATCATAATCAGCACCAAGGCTGCGTAAATTGTATACATCTCTGATGATAGTAGTAAGATGTTCAGCCTTACATCCTTTTATAGCCAATTTCTGTTGATACGATAAACCCTTACCACTACCATCAATAATGATTTCCTTAAGCACCTTAATAGCTTCAGAAAACACATCCTTATTACCCTCATATTTGGCTTGACAGTCAGATAGATGTTGGCTTTTTTGAGCCTCAAACACATCTTTGATAGTCAACTCCTTTAACTTCCCATTCCAGAGATCAAGCATAGCCTTCTCATATTGGTCTTTTCCACTCAACAACTTTAGCAATGCTTTTCCTGGCTGATCATCACCTTCCTTTTTAAACACTGCGCGCAAGGCTAGTCCTTCAGTATATGATGTCTCGTGGTAATCGTCGTAGATCATCCCAGAAGATGAGACATCATAATTACCATCCGACTTCAACTCACACAATGCATCAAGTGCCTCAGTCACACCTACCAGAGCCAGCTTTGAGTTGCTCTGCTTTATTCCATCTCGCAGCTTAATCACATTCTCAAACGCCTCAGGTACAGATGCAATCTGCGGGATAGAGGTAGAAGGAGATGTCTTTAAATCCACCAACACCTTCTTTAGTGCATCAACACTCTCAAAAAAATGAGACAGGGCCGCACACTGCTTCTTAGTCAAAGAAACCTTAGCAACATCTTGTGCATCTTTAAGAGCATTCAAAGCTTCTTTTGATAGTTGCACCCAATCGTTACCTTGCTTATTTGGATGACCATCGATAACCAAATCCACGTTAGCGGCAGGAAATATCTTTGCCAGATCGCTGTCTGCTGGAAGCTGCGCTATTCCTGCAGGCTTATCAGCCATTATATTGCTAAAGCTAGTGATATCTACGCTGTTGTCACTCAACAACTTGCTCTCTCCATTCTGTGGAACCCATTTACTATCACGCAGTTTCTCAATGACCTTCACGACCTCATTAACCTTACTATCAGCAACACCATTAACACGACCCTTCACAGACTCTACCAGCGCGATCTCCACATATTGCTTATAGCTATCGACTTCCAAGTTCTTCGCACCGCACACATCTTCCAATACACTAACTATCTTTTTGGCATCTCCATCACAAAAACTTCTTAGCTCTAATTCATCCGAATACTCCAATGAGACATCCTTGATGTCTTTAATTCCACTACCATCAATAAATTTTTCAAATATCTTCTTCACAGCCTCTTTGCCCTTTACGCTGAGACTAGACCACTTCGCACCACCATGATGGTTCAAAGCATCTTCCAATGTAACTGTAAAGTAGCCCTCATAACTACTGCCATCAAATTTCTTGTTATCAGCAAGATCTGTTAACACTTGAGCCAGCATCTCAGGTGTCATATGCTTTTTAAGGGCCTGCTTGTCAGTATAAACTATGTCTTTCCCTGTAGACACTCCACCGCTCACAGTCTCAAATTTCTCAATGACGCCCTTTAGCAAATTTATCACACCATCTCCAATTGTGGGTTGAAGACGACATGTTAAGGAATCCTCAACTGTAACCTTCACAGCTTGCGAGTAATTATTCTTGAAACTAGCATCACTAGGCTTTGTATACGCATCTGTAAATACATCATACGCTTTGTCGCTAGACATCACTTTCAATTCCAATTTATCTTCACATTGTAAGACCACACCAGTACGCAACTTCCCTGTATTTTCATCGAAACTTCCCTGAATAAGCTTAACAAGCTTATTCTTATTTTCATCAGATAATACCTTGTAGTCACCCTTTAAATGCTCTTTCAAAACTTCTGGTAAACCTATACCAATAAAGCCTTGATATTCAGCGTCGCTTAAAGCCAACTGCTGTTGGTTATGCAAATCCTTCAATATCGCAATCAGCTTATCAGCACCCTCCTTACCTGCACCGCACAAACTTTTTAGCAACAATCTCTCGGCGTCGCTCAACTGACTAGTGAGGGCGCCCTTATTGTTAAACTTATTAATGACATTTGTGATATCATCCAATTTTCCATCGCCTAGGGCCTGATAGCCTTCAGACGCACGATTCGTGAGCACATCTTTAAGCTCCAACTTCAAAATAACGGCTAGCTTGCTCTTTACATCTTGGTGACTCGAGGTACTAGGACCATACAGATCTTGCATGACGTTAATCCATTGTTCAGCACCAGCATCACCCACTCCAAACACCACACGCAAAGCAACTTTTTCCTCGTAGTCTGAGGAATGGGCTCCCCCCAACATTAAAGTTTCATACCCCCCTTCTCTATTAACCTCTAGGAAGGCATCCGCAGCTTTTGCGATAACCTCATCCTTAACAGACGGAGCCACCATAGCTTTGAATCTCTCCTTAAGATCCTCTTTGCCTGCAGCCTTCATCATAACAAGAGGAAAACTCAACATTAGCTCTAATTGCTTCACTACAGCTGCATCTTCTAAATCACTAGAGACATAAAATTCCTTTATCACTTCAAGCCACTTCTTGGCGCCAGCGGTACCAACTCCAAACACTGCGCGCAAAGCAACTTTCTCTGTGTAGTACCAGTACCCCATGCACACACCACTTCTGTCAGCCTCTAAGAAAGCGTCCGCAGCTTTTGCGATCTCATCCTTGCCAACAGAGGGAGCCATAGCCTCTAATTTCTTCTTAAGATCTTCTTTTCCTGAACTCTTCATTGTAGCGCGATCAAACTTCAAAATCACATCCAATTTCTTCAGTACAGCTTGATCTTCTGAGGTACTGTCACCATACACCGCCTTCATTACGCCGAGCCATTTGTCAGCGCCACTGACTCCAAACACCTGACGTAAAGCCTTTTTCTCTTCATAGTCTGACGAGTCGGAAGAATACCAATCGGTTGTATACTCCCCTTCCCTACTAACCTCTAGGAAAGCGAGCGCAGCTTTTTCGACAACATCATCGCCAACGGACGGCGCAATAGCTTTGAGCTTTTGTGCCACTGACTCCTTAGTTGGTGTAGCACCTGATTGCCCAACAACTGCAGAAACGAAAGATTGCGTATTGGTTACACCAGCTGGGGCTGAGGCCACAAGTTTATGCGCTTCGACTGGTCTGGATTCCACAGCTTTAGCCAGGTCAACAAGCTCCACTTTTGCCTGCTCCGCAGCTTTCACCACAATCTTGGCGATATCTGCATGGTCACTACTACTGTCGTATACAACCTTAGTACCCACTGCGCCGCCGGCAACATGCACTTCTTTCTTTAAAACAGCCAACATGTCTTCGACGTCAAGATAGCTGACGTATCGAAACTTAGACAGCACCTCAGCTACTATTTCTTCATCAGCTCTACTTGCCGAGAGCAACCGCACAATGATAGGCGCGACCTCCTTCATTTGTTTCTGCGCGTGCTTATTTAACTTAGCCATAACATTTACCTCTATAAAATCTATAAATTAATTATCCACAGCGACTATTCCATTGACTACATTACAAATAGTATACTGCACGCAATGTCAACTGCCGTACTTTCACTCTCTGATTAGTCTTTGGAACACTGACAGTATCCACACCAGGAATCTCAGTCTCACTCTGACGCATCACAAATTGACCAAAATCAAAATGACCATACCCTATGTCGAAATCCATACTGTCCAAAACCTTAAACTTCAAACCAAGAGCAACATTGTACGTCAAACTGGAAGTCTCCCCGCCAGACAATGGAGGACAAGACTCAATCACAACATCACCTCCTCTAGACCTAGGGACTATAATCTTTGCATTATAAATGCTGGAACGATTCTTTGCATACCCCACACCCACCTTTGCATAAGGCTTGACGTAAGTATACAATGGTAATGTCCAGTAACCATCTAGAGACACCCCTCTAAGTGCAATGTTCTGCTTCCCAACAAATAAGCTGGTACGGATAATGGGCGCCACACCCTCATACTTCACCTTCTTCCAATAAGCACTGATGTCTGCACTGAACGTATCGCTAAATTTGTATCCGAAATAAATGGATGGAATATTACTTGAGCTTTTCAGCCTCTTTTTTAGATACACAGCAACGTGATCCACCTCCACATACTTCAACTTACGAAATTTGCTCCCCACATCCATACCAAGACCGACGTAAAACTTACCGCTTGTGTCGGACACTGTCGTTTTTGATTGCTCTGCAAGCGCTGTATTAACGACACACAAGGCTAACAGTAAGGAAGCTAGGGATTTCATTGCTTTCATTGTTAAATTATTTTTTGTTACTCAACATGGTCGTAATTATATACCATTTTTTTCAAAATAACAAACAAAATCATAACTTTATGAAACTCGGTTTTACTTCCTGTCAATAGCCCATCAATCTTGCAAGCTACTAGCATACATAGCTCGCCTTATTTTGGTCTCAACACATGCACTGATCAGTTTTTTCACACATCCTACAAATTATTGTTTTCCAAATACATTTTTTGTAGTAGTAAATAGATCGTTAACAAAATTTTATGAGTTCAAAAACATATGGCAGACAGCGCTCTTTCTTTTTTACACCTAGCTCCTATTGTTGCTATTACGTTACTTGTGGTCGCCTCAAGAATCAGCTCCTGGTTTGGTAACGGCAGCTTATCACAGTTAAAAATCGATCCTTTTTTGGTTGTGTTCTCCATAATCGGTATCGCATCTGGCTCCCATGATCATCACCACACTGTATACATGCTTGACCCTTGCTTTGTATATTATGGTGTTTTGGCTTTTGTAGCTGGTCACATATTTAAGTACAGCAGAGATAACACGGTGAAAGCCATATAGTCTCCTTTCGTTATTTGAAAAAAGGCTCCCTTGCTTATCGGCTCTGGAGCCTTTTTTGTACCAAATTTTTATTTTCGTCTGCTTTGCACCTATTGCTTGATCGCCTCTTTAAGTTTGCTATCTCCATAGTATTTCCTCCGTCCTGCGTTCTGTGTAAGAGACACGCTCCTTTTGACTTTGAGTTATGCGACATATGCCTTTCCGACATCAAGTTTATTGATAGCAGCATCTGTGTGATATGTGGGATACGTCATGCCTTTAATACTTGCACATCACCATATCCCACAGAGGCAGCTATTATCTACAACAAAACTGCTGCAAGATTGCTATATTCCTTTAAGTACAAGGACAAGACACGGATTGGCAAGATATTTGGTGTCTGGCTCCGTGAATGCGGCAAAAACATCATACAAAACTCAAACATTATAGCACCTGTCCCTCTCCACAGACAGCGGCTACAGAAGAGAAAATACAACCAATCTCTCATTCTTGCTCAGGAGATCAGCAAACATTACAAGCACATAAAGCTGATACCAAATTTACTATTGAGAAGGAAAAATACTACACCTCAATATCAACTTACAAGCACAGAGCGTATTGGCAATATTTCAAACGCTTTTGAATGCAACCCAAGGTATGCCTCTATGATTAGTGGCAAACGCATATTAATAGTTGACGACATCCTTACAACTGGTGCTACAACCAAAGAGTGTGCTAGAGCCTTAGATGGCTTAGAGCCATGCCAGGTATCCATACTAGCCCTCGCCAGAACTGTGAGATAGCTCCGCCCGAGAGAGACCCCACACACAACACCGCTCCACGATCTCGATCTCCTGGCTTCACCATCTCCGTGCCTTTTACCTTCCATCACACCCCTTTCTCACTACCGCCTCTCCTCTGCCACGCCCGTGAAAACGGGCATCCATCTGCCTTTGCCAACAACTTAACATACTACTTTTGCCCGAATTCTTTTCATTCCAATTAATTTGCGGACAAGCTCTTACACATACTCCAGAGCTTCTTCGTATGATTACTTGGCAAATTCGGTATAATTCTTCGCGCAAGCATCAATCAATGGGACCTAAAATTCACTTTATAGACGCGCAAGGTAACCGATCATTGGTACGCGAAAACGTCGATCTCACCCCATCCCAATATATCCAATGTGGCCCGCGCAGGTATGAACTCAAAACATCTGGAAGCTATATCAAACCTGCCCTCTCTAGCGAGCATCGCATTCAGCTTCTCCCTTAGTGCGTGCAAATGAACAACATCATGTGCAGCATATTTTAGTTGTTCCTGAGTTAATATCTCTGCACCCCAATCTGACGTTTGCTGTTGCTTTGACAATTTAACCCCTAGCAACTCACTGCATAGATCCTTTAACCCATGCTGATCTGTATACGTTCTAGCTAACCTGGAGGCTAATTTCGTGCAGTACACGTTTCTTATCTCAACGGACAGATAGTACTGCATTATGGCCACATCAAACCTTGCAAAATGAAAGATCTTTAGACGTTTATCATCTGTGAGCAACTTCTTTAAGTTGGGGCACTCGTAATTGGCTTTGAGCATATCATCCTTTACAAAGTGAATGATGTGCACAGCGTTATTCTCATCACAGATTTGTACTACACACAGCCTATCCCTCTTATTTTGGAGGCCCATAGCTTCAGTATCGATAGCCAACGCACCTTTTAGAGTAACGGACGATGGCAAATCGTTGATGTGATACATAATCCTATCTTCTAGTTTATCCATAGCTTCTTTCATTATCTCAAACCTTGATGCTTCATTTAAACGCCGTCTAGCTGCTCGTCAATCCTATACGGGAAAAGAGTCACTCCACACACCTTGTTATATCATCCGCGACGGATTAATCAAGGCGATATCACTTGTTAACTTTGATGTAGTCTATCTTTTCAGTTAACAGGGATTGCACAAACTCTGTTACTCCTAGCCTACGTGCTTTTTTCAAACGTTCTGCCCTTAGAATTGCCAGGAGCTTATTGAGGCTCTCTACAAGGTCTCGGTTGATGATCGAGTAGTCGTACTCGTGCCAATGACTTAGCTCATCGTCTGCTTTGTCCATTCTATTCTGTATTGTGCTTTCATCATCCTGGGCACGTTTAACGAGACGATTAAACAACTCCTGCTTGGAAGGAGGAAATATAAACACGCTGACGACATCTTCCTTGGCAATTGCACTAATTTGCCTGTTACCCTGCCAATCGATGTCAAACAGGACGTCTTCCCCTTTTAATAGCTCCTGATCCACAAACTTACGAGGTGTACCATAAAGCTCACCAAATATTTCTGCATATTCTAGAAACTCACCATTACGTATCATCTGTTTAAAGTTAGCATGATCCGTGAAATAGTAATGCACGCCATCAATCTCATTTGGCCTTTTTTTTCTGGTGGTGACGGAGATTGAGGTATGAATATGCTGGTCGACTTTCAAAATATGGCGAGCGAGCGTGGTCTTGCCGGCCCCGGAGGGGGAAGACAATATCAGCATTAGTCCACGTCGATCTGTACCTTGCATAACATTTTTTGCTATATTTCAGCTGTGGTTATAACACACACCACGCAATCGGTAAACTTGAAAGTTGATGTCTCCCCCGTCTTTGTATCAACTACTTCACAAAGACCAACCTGACATTTCTTTATCGTAAATTTTGAAATTCGCCGTAGTTTTGACCCTGCACAAAGCATGTCACACCAAATTTGACTGATGGCACTATAGGGCTAGGCAAGTTTCGTATGAAAAACCAACCTATTAGATCTTGCTTTGTAGGCTCATTGTTAAAGGGAATCTGGCCTTCTTCCAGTGTTCCTAAAAAAAACAAGGATAGGCCATCAAATACTTGGGCTTCGTTTACAAAGTCCTGTTCACGGACCGATACCGTTACCACCAACTTTGGAGGATTGGACAGAGTGATGCCAATTTCTTCTTTTGTTTCTCTGGTGATTGCCTCTCTTGGGGTTTCACCATCCTCAATTGTTCCAGACACACAATGCCAATATCCAGGAGAAAATTTTTGAGTAGCAGCCCTTCGTGACAGAAAAATATTATCCCCATGCATTAGAATCAAGTGTGGAACTACGTGTATTGGCATTTTGCCTTTGTTTTAGCTTTACGAACACTTGCTACCAGATACCAATACTGCATCGAAATTGTCAAGCCCACTGATTGTTTTTATAAAAACAATAACTTAAGCAATATTGATACACAGTTGAAGCAAACATAAAAGTGTATATAATCAGAAAATATTGTTTATTGTTTGGTAGTATAAAAACATGGAAGGCTATATAGTAGTAAGGGGCGCAAAGGAGCATAACTTAAAAAACATCAATGTGGAAATTCCAAGGGATCAGTTGGTCGCTATAACTGGTGTTAGCGGTTCCGGCAAGTCCTCCTTGGCATTTGACACAGTGTATGCTGAAGGACAAAGGAGGTACGTAGAGAGCCTTTCGACCTATGCAAGACAGTTTTTGGAGTTACAAAACAAGCCTGATGTTGAACTGATAACTGGTCTGTCTCCTGCAATTGCAATAGACCAAAAGACCACTTCGAGAAATCCAAGATCGACGGTATCTACAGCTACTGAGATATACGATTACTTGAGATTATTATATGCAAGAATTGGAATACCTTATTCGCCTGTAACTGGCCAACCCATAGAAAAGCAAACACCTCTCCAAATGATCGACAACATTAAGACTTTACCGGAAGGTACGGAGGTCTACATACTAGCTCCTCTTGTCAAAGGTCAAAAGGGCGAGCATCGTAAAGAGTTGTTATTATTAAAAAAACAAGGTTACGACAAATTTAAAATAGATGGCCTTTTGTACGAGTTTGAGAACTTACCTATTCTTGACAAGAACAAAAAGCATTCGATAGAGGTGATAATAGATCAAATAACCCTTAACCCACTTTCCCATGATGCTTTGTCAAACGCTATCCACACAGCTTTAAAGCTAAGCAACGGCATAGTTTTTGTTGAAATTATCGCCACACCACATGGTACAGACTGTGACCATCGTGATGGTGAGATTATCATATTCTCAGAAAACTTTGCGTGTCCGATATCTGGGTTTACCCTCACTGAAATTGAGCCAAGAATCTTTTCTTTTAACAGCCCTTATGGCGCTTGCCCAAAATGTGATGGCCTTGGCTCAGAAGTATTTTTTGATCCTGCCCTTATTGTGCCTCAACCACAACTTAGTTTAAAAGATGGCGCAATATCTCCGTGGTCTAAAATGGCCAGCAAGTCGCCCGATGCAGAAAACAAGTTTTACACTCAAACACTGGAGGCGCTTTCAAGACACTACGGTTTTTCCATGTTAACTCCTTTTAACGACCTCTCGGAAGAAATCAAAAGGGTCATACTGTACGGTTCAAGTTGTGACATTGAATTTGTATACACCGACGGATTTAGAAAATCTAAGGTTGTTGAACCTTTTGATGGTATTATACCGAGTCTAGAAGCGAGACTACTAAAAACAGAAAGCGACTTTGTCAGAGAGGAATTAAATCGTTATCAAAACAAAAAGCCATGCTGTGCTTGTGGAGGTTACAGGCTTAGACAAGAATCTTTGTGCATCAAAGTTGGGGGTCAGAATATAGGGGAGCTTTGCACTATGACTGTTGCAAATGCAATGAAGTGGTTTGAAGGACTACAGGAGAAGCTTAGCGCAAAGCACATACAGATAAGCGAGCGTATTATCCTTGAACTACACAAAAGGTTGGGGTTTCTGTTTGACGTAGGATTAGAGTATTTGACGCTCAACAGGGAATCGAGCACTCTTTCTGGAGGAGAGAGCCAAAGGATTCGCCTTGCTTCACAAATTGGTTCTGGGCTTAGCGGCGTACTTTACGTGCTGGATGAACCGTCTATAGGCCTTCATCAATGCGACAACCAAAAACTGCTCACGACTTTAAAAAACCTCAAAAATCTCGGCAACACTGTTATAGTTGTGGAGCACGACGAAGAAACAATTTTAGCTGCAGATTATGTATTTGACATAGGGCTAGGAGCTGGAGTACATGGTGGAAACGTTATAGCTTCTGGCACACCAGAGGAGATTTCTTCTCACCCTATAAGCATTACTGGAAAGTATCTCTCGGGCAGGGAGTATATACCTGTTCCAAGTGTATTGAGGCAGGGTCATAAGAACAAGCAGATTCAACTGACTGGTGCAAGAGCTAATAACCTTCGAAATGTCGACATCAGTATTCCACTGGGTACTTTCATAGCGATTACAGGCGTATCAGGCAGCGGAAAGTCTAGCCTGATCATACAAACACTGTACAAAGCTGCCCTTAAAAAGCTTCATGGCACAAAGACATTCCCTGGAGAATACGATAAACTGTCGGGTTTGGAATACATAGATAAGATTATTGAAATAGATCAATCTCCGATAGGCAGAACACCTAGATCAAATCCGGCGACTTATACAGGAGCTTTTACTCCAATTAGGGATCTATTTGCGTCCTTACCGGAATCAAAAGCCAGGGGGTATAAGTCTGGTCGTTTTTCATTTAACGTCAAAGGCGGAAGGTGTGAGGTATGCGAAGGAGATGGCGTATTAAAGGTTGAGATGCATTTCTTACCCGACGTATACGTGAAGTGCGAGGAATGTCACGGCGCACGTTATAACAAAGAAACGCTTGAGATGCTGTATAAATCGCGTTCGATAGCGGATGTTCTTAACATGACCGTTGACGATGCGACCACTTTCTTTGCCGGCACACAAATCATTCACGAGAAATTGTTAGCAATGCTGGAAGTGGGCTTAGGCTATATGACTGTAGGACAGTCGGCAACTACCTTATCTGGAGGAGAAGCACAGAGAGTAAAACTTGCAAAAGAGTTATCTAGAAAATCCACTGGCAGAACTCTCTACATACTTGATGAGCCGACAACTGGCTTACATTCTCACGACATTAAAAAATTGCTGGAGGTACTGCATAAGCTGGTGGATGCTGGCAACACTGTTTTGGTTATAGAACACAACCTCAACGTCATCAAAACAGCAGATTACGTCATAGACGTAGGGCCGCACGGAGGAGACAAGGGTGGCGAGATAGTTGTTGCTGGCACTCCAACGGACGTCATCAACTGCCCATATAGTCTGACAGGCAAGTATTTGAAGCCATACATGGAGCACAAGCTATACAACAGTGCTGGTTAGTTAAACCGCGGAAGCGGCTCACTTGACTCTAGGCTCACTTTACTGCAGGCTCACCTTACTGGTCCATTCGTCAAAAGTCTAGATTTTGAATATCTGTATTAGAGTGCTGGTGTCATTTTTCAAAGTAGGGTTCAGGGGATTATCAAAGAGGAGTTCAGCGGAACAGTAGCAATGAAACATAGTAAGTGATAATGAATTTGATAGCATGGTTACCTATCTTGCATATTTAAGCTCACGATATATTGTAGAGCGGCCAATATTCAGTTGCTTAGCAGCAGCAGTTGGGGAAAGACCTGATTCAATTAACCTTAACGCTGCATCAAATTTCTCTTTGTCAAAAGTAGGACGGCCGGGTGTTTTACCCTTTAGCCGGGCTGCGTTTATACCTTCCTTAGTACGTTCCGAAATTAATCTTCTTTCAAAATGCGCTATAGCACCAAATACATGAAATACCAACTCTCCTGCGGCAGAAGATGTATCTATCTTTTCTTCTAGCGACATTAAACCAATCTTACATTCTTTCAGATACTCTACTGTTTCAAGTAATTCCTTTAAGCTACGTCCTAAACGATCAAGCCTTACTACACAAAGTACATCATTTGGTCTTGCATAATCAATCAGGGCTTCTAATCCAGGTCTGTTAAAGATCTTGCCGCTTATCACATCTTCAAAAATCCGAATAGCACCAACTTTAGTCAGACGCTGCCTCTGAGAATCTAAGTCTTGTTGTTGTGTTGACACACGCGCATATCCCAAAATGTTGGTCATTACCTTGCCATTATGTATTCAACATTAAGAGCGACTTTTTGCCAGATCTTATCACAAGTAAGTATAGGGCAATTTTTGAACATTGCTAAAGCAATACACCCTCTATCTCCTAGCGATAGACCATACTGTTTTGTTTGTTTGATGATCTTTGCTGTTATTAATGCCTGTCCTTCACAAAAATCGATAATTTTGATACCGGACAGTTTTATCAGATTTCTACAATCATC
>NZ_SCFA01000074.1 GCF_004210275.1 Rickettsiales endosymbiont of Peranema trichophorum | reverse complement strand
TCCTTTGGCTGGAGATGATCAAAGAAGTAGTAAAGCATCGATAAGTTTAAAGTCTTGCCAAACCTTCTCGGCCTTGTAATGAGAATAATATCAGCTCCATCATCAATGATATCTCTGATTAGGTGCGTTTTATCGGCAAAGATATAGCCACCTTTTATGAGCTTTTTAAAGTCACTTAAGCCAACTGGGAGTTTCATGTCAGTATGTTGTATGTTTTTGTATGAGTTGAAAATATATTAACGGTTATGTGTTTACAATCAAATATGGTGAGATGAGTGAGAAGTATCACAAACTATTAAGCATGTAGTAGTTCTAATATAATTCTGTCTACTAAGGTTTCGGCAAGTTTTGCTTTTGTGACTATGCCAAGATCTTGTTGTGAGTCACGTGAGATGATTGTAAAATCGTTGTGCTGCTGTTCTGCGTATTCTATAAGGTTTAGTACAGTCATGTTCAGATTCTTCCCATGTAGTTTAGCTTCAGCACTTTCTACGTTTTTGAAATCTTCAAGCGCAAAACCAACTACGACATTTGGTCTGTTATTTCCTAGATGTCCGATGTGCCTGATAACGTCTATATTTGGTTCAAATTCGACTGATATGTTGTGATCTTTCCTTTTAATCTTCTGTTTACAAGGATATTTCGGTTTGAAATCGCAAATTGCAGCGCAGCCAATGTAAATGTCTGCAGGCAAAAGTTCTAATGACAATTGTTGCATTGCGAGAGCAGTATATGCTCTGTGAATTTTACATATATTTGGAAGTTGAACGCTAACTGCTCCTGCGATTATTGTAACATCACACCCACGCTTCACTAATTCCTCTGCGATCAATAAGCCCTGCTCCCCAGATGAATAGTTGCTGATGAATCTAACAGAGTCTATCGATTCTTTAGTGCTACCGAGAGTGATGACAGCCTTTCTGCTCGCTAAGCTGTTGGTCACTTTGAAGTGTTCTTTGATATAGTTCAATAAAGTCTGATTGCCGACATACTTGCCAATACCTATGTCTCCACACGCGACTTGACCAAAGATAGGATCTATAACGTGTATGGCTCTTTTTCTCAACACGCTTATGTTGTCTTGGGTTGCTGAATGCTCAAACATAGTTGGATTCATGGTCGGTGCTAGAACGACAGGAGATTTGCTCGCCAAGATAGTGGAAAGAGATAGTGTGTCCGCAAAACCACTGCTCAACTTCGCTATAAAATTTGCAGAGGCAGGTGCTATAACTATAAGATCATGTTGCTGAGCTAACTTTATATGCAACATTGTCTCTTCTCTAGATTCTTTGCCTGAAGGATGTAATGAGTAGTCGATATCGTCCATGTATATCAGGCATCTTGAGAGTGATTCAAGAGTTTTAATAGCAAGAAAAGACTGCGCCGTTTTCGTTAATATAACGCTCAGCTGATACCCTGCTGCTTCAAGTTCGCGTACTAGATCAATAGCCTTATAAGCAGCTACACTACCAGTGACGATAAGCAAAATCTTCTTATTGATCATGTGCTTTTGTAAAGAAGTGATACAGCCCAAGTAATACTAAATTTGGAACCAAATGATCAAATACTTTTTCATCCTGAAACAAATATGCGACACCTCCAGTTCCTACTATCGTCACCTCCTCCCCACTAAAGTATTCACGCTTTGCTATGCCGATGAGCTCCTTTAGTGCTCCAGATTGTCCGTAAAAGAGTCCAAACTGAATCTGAGCCTGAATGGAGTGAGAGTTAGGAAGCTGAGGCTTTCTAATGTCGACAGTAGGAAGCTTGGCTGTGAAAGACCCAAGCGCTTTTGCTGCGGTATTAATACCAGGTAAAATTGCGCCACACACGTACTTTTTTGTTTTTGTAACGCAGCACATCGTCGTTGCAGTGCCAAAGTCTAAAATAATAAGGTTGGAATTTGGAAAGAGTTGAAAGCCAGCGATTGCATTTGCTATGCGATCTGCTCCTGGATCCACTTCCACATCAATGTCCATCGAATGTGACAAAAAAGTCGGTGTGATCTTTAAGTACTTGATGCAGGCCGCTGTAATTGAATAATTCATACCAGGTACAACTGAGCTAATAGATACACCTTTAATGTCAGAGATATCGATATTATGCTCACGTAACATAAATTTCAAAAATAAGCCAAGTTGGTCGGAGCTCTGGCTTTGATTGCTGGTATGCCTAAATGTTACAAGGCAGGATCCGTCCAGGCATATACCAAAGAAAATATGCGAATTGCCTATATCTATACATAGAATCATAAGTGTTAATAGCCGTCCTCTTGATACGAATAGGCCGTAGCCTCCTAACGTCTTAGTTATTTATAAGCTGTGACGTATTTAATTTACTGTATATGAATAAATCACAATGAACAAGAAATAGATAGAAGTGCACGTCATTCTGATAATTAGTAAAGATGTTATAGTCTGTCCGCAAATTTAATTGAAATGAAAAGAATCGATGCAAAAGTTATCTGTTAAGTTGTTGGCAAAGGTAGATGGGTTGCCGCTTTTGCGGGCATGACAAAGGGGAGAAGCGGGAATTGTAAGTCTGAGATGTGGTATGGCATCCACATTCGCGGACAAGCTCTTATAGTAAATTTTGAAAATAGCAACGTGAGAAATAGGGGGCTTGGGATGCCACGCGCTAGTGACCAGGGAAACAATGGCGATATCATAATACAGACTATATGGCGAGCAAAATGAGAGCTTGATACTTCATAAATATCAGTGTAGCATGCTCGATATACGTACACTAAATTGTAAAGCCAATAATGCTAAACATAATGAACATCAAATATAGCGATGTCGCTGGTTTGATAGGCGTGCTTATACTTTTAACATCCTATTTGCTAATACAGCTTGATAGGATCAATGTAAAAGAATTAACGTATTCTGTCATGAATATGTGTGGCGCTCTTTTCATTATGGTGTCGCTCTTGGTAGACTGGAATCTTTCATCGATGGTTATTGAAGTGATATGGTTCCTGATCAGTGTGTACGGTATATGCAGGTGCTTGCGCAAGAAAGTGCAATGAAGTCAGTGTGTGGTAGTACAGCTTCAAATACTTTCGCTTGACTGCTGGATTAATCATTGACATGTGTGATATTACTGGTATAAAGGTATACTTTATTTACCGGGTGTTCTTTGGTAGTTTAAAAGCTCCGAAAAGGTGATCGTTGCCCTTCGTTTGAAAACGGTCATGTGATGGTAGCTCTTTGAATGAATTGGCCCCATGTTGTTTGATAGGTGTGCATCAAATTTATGAGACTGGTTGCGTTCATTAAAGAGGTAAAAGCAGAGGCCTTAAAAATAGTATGGCCTTCGAGGAAGGAAACTATGTTTGCTTCCATCTTGGTTATTCTGGTGACCGTATTAGTGGGCTTGTTCTTTCTACTAGTTGATTCACTAGTTCATAAGTTAATAAGGTTGATACTTGGAATTTAAGGAGGTGTGGTAACTTGGCAAGCAATAATACATCGTGGTACGTCATAAATGCTGCTTCAGGTTTTGAGCACAAGATAGCTAAGGCGATAAAAGAAGCTGCTGAGCAAAAGGGGCTCTCCGCCGCTTTTGAGGAAGTGATGGTGCCTGTGGAAAACATTTCTGAGGTAAGGAGAGGAAAGAAGGTAGTCAGTTCAAGAAAAATCTTCCCAGGGTATGTTTTGATCAAGATGGATTTGAATGATGTGACCTGGAACATTATCAAAAATATTCCAAAGGTCGCCGGTCTGCTTGGTGCATCTGGAAAGCCACTGCCTGTTCCAGAGGAGGAAGTAATGAGAGTGTTGAAGCAGATAGAAGATGGCGCCGTGGTGAAAGAGGTCGTCCTGGCTTATGAAGTTGGGGAAACAGTCAAAATTATTGATGGTCCATTTGAGACCTTCACGGGTGTTATAGAAGAACTGGATGTTGAAAAGACCAGATTAAAAGTTCTAGTCTCGATCTTTGGAAGAGCCACTCCCGTTGATTTGGATTTTGTGCAAGTAGAGAAAATTAAGTAAATATAGGTATTTAAAATGAAAGCCAAGAATTCTAAAATCGTATGTCAAATTAAATTGCAGGTTCCTGCTGGTCAAGCAAACCCTTCTCCCCCTATAGGTCCTGCGCTTGGTCAGCGTGGTTTGAATATCAAAGATTTCTGTACTCAATTTAATGACAAGACTAAGGGTTTTGAGCAAGGTATGCCTGTTCCTGTGATCATCACAGCATATGCAGACAGAACGTTTACTTTTGTTACTAAAACTCCTCCTACATCTTATCTTGTCAAAAAAGCAGCTGCACTACAGAAGGGATCCCAGACCCCTGGCAGAAGTACTGCAGGGCAAATACCTAAAGCCAAGGTTGAGGAAATAGCAAAGATGAAGTTAGTTGATATGGGTATCGACGGAATCGATAGCGCTATATCTCAAGTGATGGGTACCGCTGTTTCAATGGGGATTCAGGTCGTAGATTAAAGCAAATAGTGTATTTTACTAATTTAATTTTGAATGCAAATCATGTCAAAACTTAGCAAAAGAATGAAAAAAGCCACCAGTCTTGTGGAGGCTGATAAGTTATATTCTTTAGAGGAAGCTTTAAGTATACTGAAGCAGTATGGTGTCGATGCTGCTACAAAATTTAATGAAACTGTTGATATTGCGATAAGGCTTGGTGTAGATCCGAAGCATTCCGATCAAATTGTCAGGGGTATTGTTCCGATGCCGCATGGACTCGGAAAGAAAGTGAGGGTCCTTGTTTTTACCGACTCTGCTCGTATTAAAGAAGCGGAGGGTGCTGGTGCGGATATCGTAGGTGATGAGGCGCTTATAGAGGAAGTAAAAGCTGGTAGGCTGGATTTTGATGTGTGTATAGCAACCCCAGGTATCATGCCAAAGGTTGGTGTGCTAGGCAAGGTGTTAGGTCCTAAAGGTTTAATGCCCAACCCAAAACTTGGAACTGTAACAGAGAATATTGAGGAGGGAGTGAAAACCTTTAAGGCCGGCCAGGTCGAGTACAAGGTTGAAAAAGCTGGTTTGGTTCATGCAGGTGTTGGTAAGTTGAACTTTAGTTTGAATGATTTGAAAGATAACATTCTTGCACTCTACAATGCTGTCCTTGGAGCTAAACCATCTGGTGCTAAAGGTGTGTATATGAGAAAAATGTACATTAGTAGCACAATGGGCCCTGCAATTCCTATTGACTTAAAAGCAATGTTGAGCTAGCATCACAAATCGCTGGTGAGCAGGTGCTAATTGCTGTAATGTTGAAGTATCAAAATTTTTAGTTGGTTATTATTGTGACTAGTAAGGTTGAAAAACGGGAATTTGTTGCCAAATTAGAGGGCGTGTTTGCTACAAGTCAGTTTGTTCTGATTGCGCATGATAAGGGTCTAAAAGCGCTCGATGTGAAAGACCTGAGAAGGAAAGTCAAAAGCTCAGACGGCACATATATGGTCGTAAAAAATACTTTAGCTAAGATTGCTGTCGACGGCTCCTCTTTTAGAGAGCTTGAGAGGTTCTTGACTGGACCAACTTCCGTTGTGTACTCCAACGATCCTGTGTCTGTCTCAAAGGCTGTTGCTCAATTTGTGAAGCAAAATGATAAGTTGGAGGTAAAAGCTGCTGTCATGGGTGGTGTTCTGTTGGACGCTACAGCTGTTCAAGCTCTTTCGACATTACCATCTTTGGATGTATTGAGAGGTCAGTTGGTTGGTCTCTGCAACGCTCCTGCTGTGAGCCTTATTAGAGTGCTGAGAGCTCCTGCTGAGCAAATAGCTAGGCTTTGTTCTTTGCGCTCAAAGCAGAAGTAAAATGAAATTAACTTTTTATTAAAGAGGAAAAATGACCACATTACAACAATTAGTTACTGATTTGTCTAAGTTGACAGTTTTAGAGGCTGCAGAGCTTTCTAAGCTTCTGGAGAAGGAGTGGGGTGTTTCTGCGGCAGCAGCAGTTGCTGTTGCGGCTGTCGCTTCTGATGCGTCATCTGAAGCTGCTCCAGAGCAGACAGAGTTTGATGTAATGCTGCTTGATGCAGGAGCAAATAAAATCAATGTCATCAAAGAAGTCCGTGCGTTTACCGGTCTTGGTTTGATTGAAGCGAAGCAACTCGTTGAGGGTGCTCCAAAAGCTGTGAAGAGCGGCGTTTCTAAAGATGAAGCTGAAAAAATCAAGGCGACTCTTGAGACTGCTGGAGCAAAAGTTGAAATAAAATAGCTCGTTACCTTTTGCTGTTACTGTTATCCGGCAGTGAGTAACTTCTATCTGTTGTTGCCATTGTTGCTTTTTAAATTAGATGTAGAGGGTTGCTGTGTCCACTGTGTCGATATCGTCACTTCCTTATAAAAGGAGAAGAAAGTGTTTTGGTCAAATTAAGTCAGTTGCAGAGATCCCCAATTTAATACACGTTCAAAAAGCTTCTTACGAAGAGTTCTTGCAAATAGGTAGGTCGGTTTCAGAGCGTGAGGATAAGGGGCTCGAGTCTGTTTTTCGCTCGGTGTTCCCTGTTGCGGATTATGAAGGTAAGGCAGTTTTAGAGTACCTGAGTTATGACTTGGATAGACCAAAGTATGACATAGATGAGTGTGGTCAGCGTGGGGTGAACTATGCAGCTCCTCTCAAGGTAAAGTTGAGGCTGATAGTATGGGATATAGATGAGGAAGCTGGTACTCGAGACGTCAAAGGTATAAAGGAGCAGGACGTATACATTGGTGAGATACCATTAATGACCGATAGGGGTACCTTTATCATCAATGGCGCCGAGAGAGTAGTCGTATCTCAAATGCACAGGTCTCCTGGTGTGTTTTATTTTCATGATGGAGGTAAGGCAAGTACCTCTGGTAAGTATTTGTATTACGCAAGAATAATACCTTATCGTGGATCTTGGTTGGATGTCGAGTTTGATATCAAGGATTTGCTATACTTTAGAATAGACAGAAAACGTAAGATATATATCACATCCCTTCTTAAAGCCCTGGGATTTACAAAAGATCAAATACTCTCAGAGTTTTATAGTAGGATAAGTTATAGAAAATTTGGTGAAGTCTGGGTCACAAAGCTTGATCCAGAAAGGTTGAGGGCTGGCAAGGTATACTTTGATGTTGTGGATGCCAAGACAGGTGATGTGATTATCAAAGCTGACACTAAGGTGACACCTAGGTTGATTAAATCTCTGATGGAGTCAGAGCAACGCGAGTATGTCGTACCTTTAGAAGAATTGGTAGGCTCATATATAGCTGAAGACATAATCAATCCAGTGGATGGCGAGGTCATCATGGAATCTGGAGATGAAATTACACAAAATATACTGGATCGCATCGATGAGGCCAAGATTGAAGCTATAAATATCTTGAATATAGATTATATTAAGACTGGGCCATATATTAGGAACACTTTGGTGCTTGATAAAAATATGACTCAAGACGAAGCGCTCGCTGATATTTATAAAGTGATGCGCCCTGGTGAGCCTTCCACTCCCGAAGCTGCTCATGCCCTATTTAACAGCGTATTTTTTGATAAGGATAAATACGATTTGTCTCCTATAGGTAGAATGAAAATAAACGTCAAGCATGGTCTTGATATACCAGAGACTCAGACGATTTTAACAAGAGAAGATGTTGTTGCGATCATCAAGCACATCATTCAGTTAAAAGACGGTGTTGGCTCTGTCGACGACATAGACAACCTAGCAAATAGAAGGATCAGATCAGTAGGTGAACTGGTCGAAAATCAGTTTAGGCTTGGTTTGGTCAGAATGAGTCGAGTCATCATTGAAAGAATGGGCGCTATTGAGATAGATAGCATAATGCCACATGATCTTGTTAATTCCAAAGTCCTGATGTCCGTATTGAAGGAGTTTTTTGGTACATCGCAGCTCTCTCAATTTATGGATCAGACTAATCCTTTGTCAGAAATCACTCACAAGCGTAGACTTTCCGCCTTGGGTCCTGGAGGTTTAACAAGGGATAGAGCCGGTTTTGAAGTGAGGGACGTGCACACTACACATTATGGTAGAATATGCCCTATTGAAACTCCTGAAGGTACTAACGTTGGTTTGATTAACTCGCTAGCTTGTTATGCTCGTATCAATAAGTACGGCTTTCTTGAGAGTCCTTATCGTAAAGTAGTAGATGGAAAAGTGACAGATGAAGTCCATTACTTGTCCGCTATCGAAGAGAGTAAATATGTTGTCGCTTCTAGTACTAAATTAAAGAACGATCAGACTTTTACAGAAGATATGGTCAAGTCTAGGTGTGATGGAGAGATTATCGTTGTGCCACCTGAGAGGGTTGACTTTATCGATGTGTCGCCTAAGCAGATTGTTTCTGTCGCCGCTTCCTTGATACCGTTTTTGGAGAATGACGATGCTAGTAGGGCTTTGATGGGTTCTAACATGCAGCGTCAGGCTGTACCGTTAATGAAGGCCCAAGCTCCGTTCGTAGGTACTGGTATGGAAGCAGTTGTCGCTCGCGACTCTGGGGCGACTGTGGTTGCCAAGAGAGAGGGGGTTGTGGATAGAGTAGACGCTAATCGTATAGTTATCAGAACTGCAGGAAGCGGTAATGAGGGAGTAGGGGTGGATATTTATACTTTGATGAAGTACAAAAAATCCAACCAAAATACGTGCATCAATCAAAGACCAATCGTTAAGCTAGGTGATAAGGTAAAAAAAGGAGATATCATCGCTGATGGTCCTAGTACGGATAACGGTGAGCTTGCTTTAGGTAGAAATATACTGGTCGCTTTCATGCCGTGGAATGGGTACAACTACGAGGACTCAATATTGCTCTCTGAAAATGTTGTAAGAAAAGACGATTTTACTTCTATTCATATACAAGAGTTTGAAGTCGTCGCTAGAGATACTCGTTTAGGTGCTGAGGAGATTACTAGGGATATTCCAAATGTTAGTGAGGAAAATCTACGCCACCTTGATGAAGTTGGTGTTGTACACATTGGAGCAGAGGTTAAACCAGGTGATATTTTGGTTGGAAAGGTTACACCAAAAAGTGAGTCACCGATCACTCCAGAGGAGAAATTGTTGAGGGCTATCTTTGGAGAAAAAGCTGCTGATGTAAGGGATTCCTCATTGCGAGTACCACCTGATGCTAGAGGTACTGTCGTGGGTGTCAGAGTGTTTACTAGAAGAGGTATCGAAAAGGATGAGAGAGCTATATCTCTTGAACGCAGAGAGATAGATTCTTTTATAAAAGATAAGGATGATGAGCTGAACATCATACAAGGGCATGCCTATACTAGGGTGTGTAAGTTGCTATTAAATCAGATTGTTGTAACTGGTCCTAAGAACTTTAAAAAGGGCCAAGTCATTAGCAACGAGATGTTAAGCGAATTACAGATTCGTTTGATATGGCAGGTAGTTGTAGAAGATAACGCAGTGATGGAGGAAATTGCTACAATCAAGGCTCTACATGATGATTACGTTGAAGACCTAGAAGACAGGTTTAAGAAGAAAGTAGAGAAATTACAGAGTGGAGATGATTTACTCCAAGGTGCTTTGAAGGTGGTTAAGGTGTATCTTGCAACAAAGCTGAAGATACAGCCTGGTGATAAGATGGCCGGTAGACATGGAAATAAAGGGGTTGTGTCGAGAATTGTGCCAGTAGAGGATATGCCATTTTTGGAAGATGGGACTCCTGTGGACGTCGTGCTAAATCCTTTGGGTGTTCCTTCTAGGATGAACGTTGGGCAGATTTTGGAGACACATTTAGGTTGGGCTTCAGCAAATATAGGGAAACAAATATCACAGCTTCTGGATAAGGCGAATGGACAAAAAGATGTTAAAAAGCTCAGAAAGTATCTTTTAGAGCTTTATCAAAATGATGCGGATGCAGTGGAAGAGATCTCGGGTATGGAAGACATAGATATTAAAGTGTTTGCTGGTGGTTTGTCATCAGGGATGTACTTCTCCACTCCCGTATTTTGTGGAGCGAAGGAAGACGATATTAGTCAGGCTTTAGAATTTGCTGGTGTCGAGGCATCAGGACAGGTCAGTCTGATAGATGGAAGATCTGGTGAATACTTCCATAGAAAGGTGACCGTTGGTTACATCTACATGATGAAGTTGGATCACCTTGTAGACGACAAGATACACGCTAGGTCTATAGGACCCTATAGTCTGGTTACTCAGCAACCTCTGGGTGGTAAGTCACACTTTGGTGGTCAGAGATTTGGGGAGATGGAATGTTGGGCTCTGCAGGCTTATGGAGCAGCTTACACACTCCAAGAGATGTTGACCGTAAAGTCTGATGACATTACAGGCCGTATCAAGATGTATGATGCGATAGTTCGTGGTGACGCATCTTTTGATGCTGGTATACCTGAATCTTTCAACGTTATGGTCAAGGAACTGCGTTCCCTTTGTCTAAACATACACATGAAGAGAGATAATGACGATGTGGCGTAGGCATGCGGCAAAAGTGTCTTAGAATCGTATAAGTGCGTCACAAAATACAGTATAAAATTTTGATGGAGTGTTATGAGCTATAAAAGTTTTTTTGGACTACACGACAACACTAAGGACTTTGATGCGATCAAAATTTCGATCGTTAGTCCTGAGCAGATAAGGAACTGGTCGTTTGGTGAGGTGAAGAAGCCTGACACTGTTAACTATAGAACCATTAAGCCAGAAAACGGTGGTCTCTTTTGCGCGAAAATATTTGGCCCTATAAAAGACTACGAGTGTTTGTGCGGCAAGTACAAGCGCATGAAGTACAGGGGTATAGTTTGCGAAAAATGTGGTGTGGAGGTTACCACATCCAAGGTGAGGCGTGAGAGAATGGGGCACATAGAGTTGGCTAGCCCAGTTGTTCACATTTGGTTCTTGCGCTCTTTGCCTTCAAAAATTAGCACGTTGTTGGATATACCTATTAAGGATATAGAGAAGGTGCTGTATTTTGAGTCTCATATAGTCGTCGATCCTGGTGCAACTAGCTTAGAGCGTTATCAGCTGCTCAGCGATAGTGAGTATGAACGATGCCAAGACGACTACGGAGAAGATGCTTTTGTAGCGGGTATCGGTGCTGAAGCTGTCAAATCCTTGCTTCAGAAATTGGATTTAGTCACTGAAAAGCAGTTGTTAAGGGTAGAGTTAAAGGAAGTTGTGTCTGAGACAAGGCGCAGAAAAATAGCTAAGAGACTCAGGCTAATCGAGGATCTGATAGACTCAGGCAACAAACCGGAGTGGATGGTTTTAGACGTACTGCCAGTCATACCGCCTGACTTAAGGCCACTAGTGATGCTAGATGGGGGAAGATTCGCTACCTCCGATTTGAACGAGCTGTATAGAAGAGTCATAAACAGAAATAACAGACTAAGGCGCCTTTTGGAACTAAAGGCTCCAGATATCATAGTTAGAAATGAAAAGAGGATGCTCCAGGAAGCTATAGATGCTCTTTTTGACAATGGTAGAAAGGGTAGAGTAGTCAAAAGCGCTAATAAGCGGCCGTTTAAGTCATTAGCAGATATGCTAAAGGGTAAGCAGGGTAGGTTTAGACAAAACTTGTTGGGTAAGCGTGTAGATTACTCAGGACGTTCTGTGATCGTTGTAGGTCCTGAGCTCAAACTTCACCAGTGTGGTTTGCCAAAGAAGATGGCGTTGGAGCTTTTTAAACCATTTATATACTCAAAGCTTGAGCTGTATGGTATCGCCAATACTCTAAAATCCGCCAAGAAGATGTTAGAGATGGAAAAGCCAGAGGTTTGGGACATACTAGCTGCAGTCATAAATGAGCACCCTGTTTTATTAAATAGAGCGCCAACTCTTCATAGACTAGGAATACAGGCATTTGAACCTGTTCTGATTGAAGGAAAAGCTTTGCAGCTCCATCCTTTGGTGTGTGGAGCATTTAATGCTGACTTTGATGGAGATCAGATGGCCGTTCACGTACCTCTTTCTATAGAAGCACAGTTGGAGGCCCGTGTTTTGATGATGTCCACAAATAATATTTTGAGCCCTGGAAATGGTAAGCCTATTATAGTACCTACTCAGGATATTATTTTGGGCTTGTACTACATCACTCTGGAGTTGGAAGGAGAAAAAGGTGAAGGTATGTCTTTTAGCGATGTCGCAGAGGTTGAACATGCTTTGCACAATGGTGTGGTATCATTGCACGCTAAGATAAAATGCAGAAGGAAAAAAGTTGGTGAAGACGGTAAGACAACAACTTTCACTGCTTATACGACACCAGGAAGGCTTTTGTTATCTGAACTGCTGCCTCACAATGCAAATATAGACTTTGAAGTGACCAACAAACTCATGACAAAGGCGAGCGTCTCAAAGCTCATAAGTACGGTGTACAGACATTCTGGTCCAAAGAAGACAGTGATCTTTGTAGATCAAGTGATGCAGTTAGGTTTCAAGTATGCATGTCTTGCAGGTATTTCTTTTGGTAAGGATGATATTGTTGTGCCTGATTCCAAGGAACAGCATGTGTCTGATACACTCAAAGAGGTTAGACAGTACGAGAACCAGTACGCAGATGGTTTAATTACAACAGGCGAGAAGTACAACAAAATAGTAGACGCCTGGTCTCGTTGCACAGATCATATCGCAAGAGACATGATGAAGATACTATCGACTGTGTATACTGGTGAAGACGATCGTAGATCAAAGATCAACAATATATTCATGATGGCAGACTCTGGTGCTAGAGGTTCTGCTGCACAGCTGAAGCAGTTGGCTGGAATGAGAGGTTTGATGACTAAGCCTTCTGGTGCGATTATAGAAACTCCTATTATTTCAAACTTTAAGGAGGGTTTGACAGAGTTGGAGTATTTTATTTCTACGCATGGGGCTAGAAAAGGTATGGCAGACACCGCTTTGAAAACAGCAAACTCCGGTTACCTGACACGTAAGTTGGTTGATGTAGCACAGGATTGTATAGTGATGATAGATGATTGTGGAACAGAACATGGTATCATCGCTAAGCCTTTGATAGAAGGAGGTGAGGTTGTTGCTCAGCTTGCGGATATCATACTGGGTAGAGTAGCTGTCACCAACATACATCATCCTACTACAAACGAGCTTATAGTAGGAGCTAATGGATTGATAGATGAAGATGTTGTAGAGCGGATTGAAGAGGCTGGTATAGATAGCATTAAAGTTAAGTCCGTGTTGACCTGCAATGCACCTAATGGCATATGTGCAAAGTGTTACGGTAGAGACTTAGCTACAGGTGACATGGTGGACGTAGGTGAGGCAGTGGGCGTTATTGCAGCCCAATCAATAGGTGAGCCAGGTACACAGTTAACATTAAGAACATTTCACATAGGTGGTGCTGCTCAAAAAGGTGCAGTACAGTCATCTGTGATCGCTTCCCATGATGGCGAAGTTAGAGTAGTGCATCGTAACGTTGTCATAGACAGTAGCGGCAAGAAGATCGTAATGAGCAGAAGTTGTGAAGTGCTCATAATAGATGACAAGGGCAGAGAAAAAGCGAACTTTAAGGTGCCATATGGTGCTAAGCTTTTAGTGGATGATGGAGAGAAAGTAAAGGCTACTCAAAAAATGGCTGAGTGGGATCCTTTCACTATACCTATCATCACTGAAAAATCCGGGAAGATATTGTTTGTAGACCTTGTGGTTGGTGTATCACTTAAGGAAGTGGTCGATGAGGCAACTGGAATGGTAAACCGTGTGGTCACGGATTGGAGACAACAAGCGAGGGGTGCAGAGTTAAGGCCTAGGGTTATATTGCAAGATGAAAATAACAATATTATTACCTTAGCAAATGGCCTAGAAGCACGTTACTTTTTGCCGGTTGATGCAATCTTAAGCATTTCTGCAAATCAGGTGGTCAATGCAGGTGACGTTATAGCTCGTATTCCTAAGGAGTCGTCAAAAACAAAGGACATTACTGGTGGTTTGCCTCGCGTAGTGGAGTTGTTTGAAGCTAGAAAGCCAAAAGACCACTCTTTGATCAGTGAAGTAGACGGATACGTTGAATTTGGAAAGGATTATAAGTCTAAGAGAAGAGTGATAATAAGACCAAAAGATGAGAGGTTGAACCCTATAGAATATCTCATACCAAGAGGTCGCCACATTACGGTAAACGAAGGGGATTTTGTTTCCAAAGGAGACATGTTGATGGATGGCCATCCTTCTCCACATGACATACTTCGTGTTATGGGCGTTGAGGCTCTGCTGGTATATATAGTCAACGAGGTCCAACAAGTTTATAGGCTCCAGGGTGTAAAAATAGACGACAAGCATATTGAGGTGATACTCAGGCAGATGCTAAGGAAAGTTGAAGTTGTTGACCCAGGAGAAACTACTTTGTTGGTCAACGAGCAGTTAGATCGTCAAGAGTTTGATGAAATCAACAAGAAGGCCGTAAAAGAGGGATATGTACCTGCGATAGGTGTACCGATATTGCAGGGTATAACGAGAGCTTCACTACAAACCAGCTCGTTCTTCTCTGCTGCTTCCTTCCAAGAAACCACAAAGGTCTTAACAGAAGCCGCTACAAAAGGTAAAGTTGATACCTTGAAGGGCTTGAAGGAGAACATTATTGTTGGAAGGCTCATACCTGCTGGTACCGGTACATATGTTAACAGTGTTAAAAAAATTGCATACTCTGTTGAAGACAAAGGAAATATAGCAAATTAAGAATCTGCATTATTTAAAAAACATGAGAACAAAAGACGGACAGTGTATATAGCAGTTGCTGATCTGCCTGCTGTGAGAGGTAAGTACAGAGAAAATGTAAGCCTGTCAGGCATGTCTTGGTTTGGAGTAGGCGGCAAGGCTGACGTGGTTTTTGTGCCAGAGGATCTTGACGACTTGACGTCGTTTTTAGCTTATAAATCACCAGTGATACCCACATACGTGATTGGTGTGGGTTCCAATATACTGATAAGAGATGGTGGATTTAGAGGAGTGATAATAAGGCTTGGTAGAGGGTTTAATTACATTGAGATGATTCAAGCCTATGATCAAGTTGTAGCCGGAGCTGCAGTACTAGATATCAACCTCTCAAGATACGCACTTGATAATGGCATAGGTGGGTTAGAGTTCTTCTCTGGAATTCCGGGTACAATAGGAGGGGCATTAGCGATGAATGCAGGAGCTTATGGGAATGATGTAGCCTCTGTCTTTGTAAGAGCGACGATGATAAACATGGTCACTGCTACAGTGCGTGTAGTAGAAGCCAATGAAATGAAGTACAAGTATAGAGGTCATTTACTTGGCGAAGATTGGCTGTTTGTTGAGGGTGTTTTTCAGGGACGTGCCGAAAATCAAAGCGTAATACAAGATAAAATGACGTATATACAAGAACATAGAAGCAAAACTCAGCCAATCAAATCAAAAACATGTGGTTCTACTTTTAAAAATCATGACACATACAAGGCTTGGGAATTAATTGAACAAGCAAAATGTAGAGGCTTAAAAGTGGGAGGTGCTGAAGTATCAAATTTGCACTGTAATTTTTTGATTAACGCTAATAATGCAACTGCTGATGATTTAGAGGAGCTAATCAAGATGATCCAAGGGAGGGTCTACGAGTTCAGCGGCGTTAATTTGCAAACCGAAATCAAAATTATAGGGGAATATTTATAACTACAGTACCTCCCACTAGGGGAGGTTAATGATTTTATGGATCTGTAGTGACAACTTGTAGCCATGTTCCATCGCGAGTCTGATTGCTAAAGAGAGGTTTGCTGCGTTTTTTTCTTGATCAAGTTCATCGATAGGTTGTATGTACACTTTGTTTAAAAGATCTACATGTACCACCTTTGGAATATGTAGATACGATTGATTGCTTGTAGAAATCAAAAACTTATATGCTGTGAGATGTTTGTATATTCCTGGAGCAATATAAAATACATCCCCTTTTAAGCTTTTTGGTGAGCATACTATTTCTACATTAGATGGAATTTCACGATATAAAGTGCCATTCGATTCAATCTGTATGTGGTATCCCAATGATACCAGAGTCGTACATAATGGTCCTATCGTTTGTCGAAATGGCTCTCCTCCCGTAATCACGATCAATGGTTTGTGTGGATACTCTTGAATTTTTTCCACTATCTTTGATATGTGCATCTCTTGATACACATCAAATTCCGTATCACAAAAAGTACAAGCCAGGTTACATCCACCAAGCCTTACGAATACAGACGGAAAGCCAACGTAAGGTCCCTCACCCTGTATTGTGTAGTATATAGAGACTACCTTAAGAAATTCTCCATCACCAAAATCAGGTGGTAATTTTGGATTGTTACCGAATGCCATGGTCTGTGTGGTTATGATGATGTGGTGTGCAATCCAGTAGAACCAAACCCACCAACACCCCTATCAGAATCAGGTAGCTCAGAGACTAGCTCCAATTCTCCATGGATGTATTGTGCAATCACCATCTGAGCTATCCGCATGCCAGGCTGAATCACAAAATCTTCAGTACTGAGGTTGATAAGAATCGTGCAAATTTCTCCACGATAGTCTGAGTCTATGGTGCCAGGGGAATTTAATACGGTGACTCCAAACTTAAGGGCTATGCCAGACCTTGGTCTTACTTGTGCCTCGTAGCCTTTTGGTAGCGCTATACAGATACCGTTTGGTATAGATTTTCGTTCAAACGGACGGAGCACGACCTCATCCTCAATTGCAGCGATTAGATCAATTCCAGCACTTCCTGAAGTTGCATACGTTGGAATAGGTGTAGTTGTACCAGAAGTCAGTTGCTTGACTAGAATGTTAACTCTGTTCATTGGATAGTGTCCCCAAAGTGAAATAAATTGAATGAATACATTATTTGGCGTTGCTTTGGTATCTTTATTTTTTGATACACATGTTAAAAAATTCTGCTCTTAACTTCTGGTCGCTATCAAACCTGCCCAGCATTGCAGTTGTCACCATTTTAACATTTGGTTGGTGAGCACCGCGCGTAGCAATGCACTGGTGGAGAGCTTCTATGATCACAGCAACACCATGCGGTTGTAGCGCCTCTTCTACAGTTCTAGCAATTTCCATGGTCAGTCTTTCTTGAACCTGTAGTCGCCTAGCATAGGCTTCCGCCACTCTTGCTAGCTTACTGATACCCACTATACGTTCATTTGGTATATATGCGATGTGTGCAACACCGGTGAATGGAACCATATGATGCTCACAATAGGAGTTGATCGCTATATCTTTGAGTATGACGGGTTCAGTGTATCGGTAAGTGTTTTGGAAAGTTTTTTGAAGCAAAGTTGCTGGTTGAATTTTATAACCGCTAAAAAATTCGTTAAAGCTGTTAAGCACCCTGTTTGGTGTTTCAATAAGGTCCTGTCGTGAAGGATCCTCGCCAATCCACCCCAATAGCACTCTAATTGCATTGATGGCTTCATCTTTTGATATGTTGCTGTTACTATTAAGCGTGTCTTGAGAATCAGATACCGTATGCTGCATGCCAAAGATCTATTTTGAGTTAGTTGAGTTACTGCGGAAACTACTTGAAAGTGGTGCCCGGAGGCGGAATCGAACCACCGACACAAGGATTTTCAGTCCTTTGCTCTACCCCTGAGCTACCCGGGCGAATGTGTGGCGACCCCTGCGGGACTCGAACCCGCGTTGCCACCGTGAAAGGGTGGAGTCCTAACCGCTAGACGAAGGGGTCTGTAGACATAAACATATTCCTACATTGTTTATCAAAGAAAAGCAAGATAAAATTCGTAATGTGTAGAAGTGGAGGGTATTGGCAGTGCAACCAGTGATTTGAATCGACACTAAGTTGCGGAAGTAATTAACCAAGATTTGGTATAAGAGCTTGTCCGCAAATTAATTGGAATGAAAAGAATTCGGGCAGAGGTTGTCTGTTAAGTTGTTAGCAAAGGGAGATGGATGCCCCTTTTCACGGGCATGACAAAAGGGAAGAGCGGGAAAGGGTATGCCGGAATGGCAGAGCAGAGGTGCATGGAGTGGCAGAGGAGGAGTACGGAAGTGACAAAAGGGGGAGATGCGTGGAATGGACAGAGAGGAGATGAAACAAAATCACCAGGAGAAAAAAAAAGGGCGGTGTACAGTAACAGCCGCCCCAAAGAATCACACAAAACCAAAGAAGCCTATTGTCTTGAGTAAAAACCAACTACTAGGTATGGGTTCATAAGAATAGGATATGGAACCTGCTTAAACTCCGGCATCTGTACGTAAGTCGCCTGAAAGCCATCCTGGTCAACCGCAATGTACTCAGGCACAGAGCGCTCATTTGACAAGATGGAACCCTTGATCAGGTCCATTTGTCTCGCTTTCTCAGTGACTTCCACAACATCACCAGGCTTTAATCGATAGCTAGGTATGTTAATGATTTTACCGTTCACCAAAATGTGCTTGTGGTTAACTAATTGTCTTGCAGAAAATACGGTAGGGGCTATCTTTGCACGATAGATAAAGGCGTCAAGTCTAGACTCCAGTAAAGCTATAAGGTTCTCACCAGTATCGCCTTTTCTTCTGGCAGCTTCACGGTAAATGTTGCGGAATTGTACTTCCACAATGTTACCATAGTACTTTTTAAGCTTTTGCTTAGCCTGAAGCTGAATACCATAGTCCGTCAACTTTTTATATCCAGCAGTGCCGTGTGCACCAGGAGGAAAGTTCCTTTTGACAAATGGATCCTTAGCCATTCCCCATAAGTTTACTCCTAGCCTACGGCTACTGCCAAACTTTCTGTTACTACGCTTAGACATTTAACATACCTATTTTCTATTAGATCACGGAGTCTACACAAAAGAACACCAATGATCAAACGTTTTGATCCTGTGTCTTTAATTTAAACTCCTTGTACAAGGCAAACACAGCATACAACCATGCCAGCATTATCACAAAGAAGATGCCAAACAAAGACGGTGCAAGTGTAATAAGAGTAGAGCCAGCAACTGTCGATAACATCGCTTGCGTAATCAAGGCTCCACTACCTTTACCGAACCTACCACCTATCACTTCTGCAGCAGCTTTACCTTTGCTCTTCAACTCTTCGTCCAAAGGAATAAAGGCCATCTCCTTAGTAGGATCAAAGAAGGAGTACTTAATGGCTTTACTTAGGACATTTTGAACAGCACCAAGAAGCACTGCCATACCTAGTAGACTTAAACCAAATAGGCTCCAGCCGTCAACACCTTCAAGTGTCATAATGATGAACAAGAAGAATGGAACACCTGTCGCCAATATCATGACAGGCGTCAATAAAGCAGCGGTACGCCATGTTACTAGCTTTAAGATAAACGCACCACATAACATGGAGGCAATAGTACCCCATGCAGTCCATTGCTGTACTTCTGACATAAATGATGCAAGGTTTTGAGCAACTGGATATAAAATACCAGCTTCTTTCTTCCAAACTCCTTCAACTAGGTTGATGGATGAACCATAACATAACAATAAGATCGTTATTAAGCCTATGTATTTAGAAGACATCACATATTTCAGGCTTTGAACGAAACCCATCTTTTCTTTCTTCTTTTTGTTTGTGGCTGCACCGTTCACTCTATCAACACCTATAATAAAGACTGCTACGATGTATATTGCAATGGACATGGTCACACCAGCTATGAATATAGCACTGCAAATATAACACAATGATACAGACCAGTCTGTCGTAAAGGTATGAGCTGAAAAAACTTTGACAGTTTTAGAAGATAAAAACATTCCACCCTGAGCCAGCAAACCCATAACAGGATATAATCTCTTAGCTTCGTCTATTGAGTGAGATTGGTTCGCAAATTGCCAGAATGTCAATGCAAGCATCGCACTACCCCAAAGCTCAGAGAATATGTAGAAGAGGCTGTACGACCAGTTTGATAACATGATCAGGGGGTATTTAAATAGCGGCATAGACTGTTGTAGTGCTGTCGTATCAAAGTGCAACAAATCTGCTCTCGGATACAATACAAAAGCAAACAAAACAGCAAAGCTTATAAAAAAGAAATTTAGAATATGATACAGCTGATGTCTTGTAAAAACGTTAGCCAACTTCACATACAACAGCATGAAGATGACTGCAGATGGCGTGACACCATATAATTTCAATGCGCTTATTGACTCAGCACCTAACTGAGAAATGACTATCGTGTCTTTTGTCAGCCTCATGACACTATAGACATAAACAGTGATAAACATAGCGTATGAAATTAGAAAAAATTTAGCAAACTCCCCACCCTTTATAGGAAAGTTATTACGAATATAGTCAGTGATATTACTCATATTTTAAATTAAAGTTTAGTTACACCATGGGTACGTTAACACATTCCAAGCCCTCTGTAAACAACAAAAGTGAGGGTTTATGGCATGTAAACAAGTTCTTGATAGGAGGAATGGAGCTTCTTCATCAGTCCATTTCCTACGTCGAACTTACACTCTACATCCCCATAATTGATGGATTGGACAGGCATTATTTCAATAGCGCTACCAGTCAAGAAGGCTGCATCTGCACCTTGCAACTCCTCAAGCCTAATATGCCCTTCAACAACTGTAATATCGTGTCGTTGTGCTATTTCTATAATCGTCTGTCTCGTGATGCCATTTAAAAAACAGTCCGCTATTGGAGTCATCAACTGATTATTTTTTATAAAGAAAAAGTTGGATGTTGTAGCTTCTGTAATGTGACCGTGCACATCCAAAAATAGAGAGTCATCAAAACCCTCCGAGGTCGCCTGATTCTTGACCATAGTAGCAATTACATATAGGCCAGATACTTTGCTTTGGTGCGGGAGGCAACCATTAGGAGCTTTGTTCCATGTGGAAACGTTCAATCTTGCACCGACCGCTCTGGTTTCAGATCTATCATGCTTGTCAGTCTCCCATACAGCCATGGCTGTTCGGACTTTGCAATTATTACCTGAGACAAGCATAGTCTCACTACCCAACCATGCTATCGGTCTAATGTACCCATTGCTGATCCCTTGCCTTGCTATCAACTCCAAGGCTACTGCATTTAATTCATCTACAGAATAAGGTATCCTGTAGCCTACAAGAGTCCCAGACTTTAAGAATCTCTGATGGTGTTGCATTAGCTTAAATGGACGAGAATCATACACCTTGATCCCTTCAAACACTGCGCACCCATAGTGTAAACCGTGGGTCATAATGTGTATTTTAGCGTCCTGCCAGTTGATGAACGCCCCATCAACCCACATAAAGCCTTCCCTTTGATCGAATGGTATATCGCTCATTTTTTATTTAAGTTATTTACATTGTTGTACTTTACACTACATATAACTATACCTGTAATTGTTCAACAGATTTCATGCGTTCTCACATTCGACCAAGGAAAGATCTTGGACAGCATTTCATCGTAGATACAGACATAACTGATAGGGTAGCTCAGTTACTTGGAGATTTGAGTGGTCTGAATGTTATAGAGATAGGGCCAGGCCTAGGTATACTGACTCAATCTTTGCTTAGGACAAATCTCAATATGTTGTACGCCATAGAAACCGATGCAAGATGCGTACAAGCTTTACAGCCACTTAAGGACAGATACCCTGATAGGCTTGTTTTAATACATGGAGATGCCTTGAGCATAGATGAGTCGAAACTTATCACAGGACCAACAGCAATCGTTGCCAATTTGCCTTACAACATCGGAACTCTTTTGGTTTTGAAATGGATGCAAAGTATTTCTTTGTTCAAAAGAATTACGATCATGCTCCAAAAAGAGGTTGTCGAAAGAATAACGGCTAGACCGAATACTCAAAGCTATGGTAGACTTTCTGTCATCTGCCAATGGTTGTGCCAAGTAGAATGCGGCTTTGACATAGAACCTGGTAGCTTCGATCCTCCACCAAAGGTGATGTCATCAATAGTCACGCTGAGACCTATGGTGCAGCCACTATTTCCATGTAATCAGTGCAATCTTGAGGATATGACGAATATTCTTTTTTCCCAAAAAAGAAAGATGGTGTCCAGCATCCTTAGAAAGCGATTTAAAGATCGGAATGTAGAGGACGTTTTGAAGGAGCTTAACATATCTCCAACAAAGAGACCTGAGGCCCTCACAGTCCAGGAAATATGCAGCGTCGCCACAGCCCTATCGTGACACCACGGATACTAAGGGCCTGTCCGCAAATTAATTGGAATGAAAAGAATCTGGACAATAGTCGTCTGTTAAGTTCTTGGAAAAGGGAAATAGATGCCCGTTTTCATGGGGCTGACAAAAAAGGGGAGCGGTGATGACAGAGGATGGAGCGGGAGTAATAAAAGGGAGGAGTGGAAAGGAGAGATGGGCATGGCAAAGGAGGAGGAATGACAAAAGAGAATGTGTTCATTTATCCAATGAACCTAATGTCAACATTTTTCAGTTTAAGCTGCGCCCAATTTCTATCTGCAGTATAAATGGGTAGCCCAAGCTTTATACCTAGACTAATGCAAGCAAAGCTGAGGAATCTAGTACTATCTTAGTCATCTCTAGCCTCTGCTTTACGTTCTGCGATTAACTTATCGACTAAACTTGTATTTGGGTCATGATACTGATTAATCATTTCGCGGAGTTTTTGTAAACTAGTCTTAATAGGAACCAAAGTCAGTTCATTATTATTAAGATTAAAAATTATCTCATCGCCTTCTTTAAGCCTAAGAGCTTTGCGGTAAGTAGCAGGAATAGAAATTTTGCCACCTTTAACTATTTTAGATTTAGCCAACATAACTGTATCTTTATTGATGATTAGGGATGTATGACATGCTACTACAATACTCATTTAGTGTACTATTTGCTAGATCAAATATCAAGTCAGCTTCAGTGCTGTTTTATTTATTAAGAGGTATGTATATTTGGTGGCGATCTTCTACGAAGGCTACTACACCTGTGTTACAGCATGACAGTAGAATTAGATGCTGTTTTTAGCAGAATCCTGCTCAGCTAGCTTACAGCTCCTCTTACGAACCTACGAGGGATAAGACCTAGACACCCAGGTTCATGCACCGTTTTGCGAAGAGGCTGGCGGTCTACCCACCATCTTAAATGCTACTTGGCCATATTGGAGGAGTGGGTAAGAGTAGGTCTTGTAATCCAGCTGGTTGTTCGTTACTACTAGTAGAACTTGCAGTGCTTTCTTCTTCGCTATACGGTATATTTTCTGAGTAATAATATGCTTGGAGCTGCTCTAACGTTTCTGGAGTATATAAGTATTGTAGAAACGTTTCTTGTAAATATTGTAGATTATCTTCTATGGACATCAAATCAACAATAGGTGATTCGATAATCATGTACATATTTAAACACTCTTCCTCACTGAGGTCTATTTTCTGTCTATCTTCTACTCTTGATAATAGATAATGCTTGAACATATTGAGAATATCCTGCCTATCGTTATATAAGTGTAAAATAAGGGAAATCGGACTATATCCATTACAATGCATAATCGTCAGGACCCCAGTTGGGGCTGTATGTAAAATGTTACCTATAGTTTGTATATCTTGTTGTTGAATAGCCTCCATGAGTCCTAAGCTCATTACTTCCTCTTTTGTGAGGGAGAGTGCTATGTGCTTTTCCATATAGCTTGTTATGAATTGATCATCATTGCCAGCTGCTAGTGCACAACCATATTCCCTAAAATCAGAATAGCTCATTTCAAAATTTTTCTCTTTCATAACGGTTTTACGTTTCTATTATATAGAAAGCGTATCATAAAACGTTGTAAACCGCAAGGAGTAGATACACTCCTCAGGAGATATTGCAATTTACTTTATGTTAATCAATGAATGATAGGATCATAATAAATGATTTAATATGAGTAAACACATGCCTCCGAAGCCTAAGAGCAAGCGGCGTTACGTCATGAAAGAGCAACCGCAACAACCAGAGCAAATGCAACCAGAGCAAATGCAACCAGAGCAAGCTATACAACCCGATGATATTACTGTAACAAATCAGTTAGTGAGGATTCAAACAGATCTGCAGAGATTAGTGTCGGACATGTTCCAACAGCGTGGCAAATCTATTGTTAGTGCATTTAGTAACACAAGAAAGTGGGATGTTATAGAGGAAAGAGCCCCACAATTAAATGTGCTAGATTTGATATCAAAACTGTTTTCTCGTACTCCTTACACAGCGACTATCGAATGTGCAACAACATCTAACAATCCTTTGTCTTTATACATATCCTGTCCTGATGATTTTGGTGCACATCACCCTCCTCTTTTGGATAAAGAGCGGGTTCGCAATATCACTATGTCTCTACGTGCGGTTATTGATGATATATATAATGTTGAAAAACAAGCGGAACTTTTATGTCACATGTATTGTACTTATAATAGTAAATTTGATGAGTTTTTGAAAAATTATGAGCGGGAAATAACTGATGAAATTACCAAAAAGAAGGCTGAAAACAATAATATTATAGAAATTAAAGAACTGACTTCAAAACGAGACAAAATCAAAACTTTACAATCCAACAAGCGGAATAGGCAAGACTCCAACGCCCTGGTAGAAGACTTTCAACAATTATTTAGTGGTGAGAAGTTTTTTGAATTCTTTAAACGTGAGGAGTTAGAGTGCGTCAAAGAGCATGGCCAAAGTTCTCTTCAGAAATTATGCGATCGTAACGTGGAAATAGTACATGAACCATATGGCAAGCGTGGAATACATGTAGAATTGCAGGGGTTAGCTTATGCAAGGTCACAACACCCATTAGAAACAGAGTTTAATTTGGGTATAGCCAGTTCTATATCTGATATTTCATCATGTTGTGGATGTTGTACTATAGAGTTGAATGTACTACAAGAGCTTAGGGGAATTATAATACATACAGGAAGGCTATCGCATGATAATTTCCCACCCGGTCTGTATTGTCCTTCTCCTAATGTTACTGAAGATCCTATTATTTTTTCTCGATTCCTCAAAGCACTGCAAGAGGCCATGATCGACAAAGATAACCGCGAGAACACTCAACTTGAACCTCTCTTAAGTCAGATAAAGGCCTTGAGTACTAGCCCAACAACAGGAGAGCGAGACAAAGATCAACAGATCAAGACCATTCAGGAGAATTTACAGCAGATATTACCAACAGAATCGATACCACAGAATATTATTGGGAATACCAATGATATAGTTAATCACCTTGCAGCAGTAGCTTCTAATATTAAGAAAATGATGGCGGCTAGAAAAGAAGCTATACTTCGGTTACAAAATACTATAAAGCAAGTAGATCAATTAGCTACGGAATATAGTGGGCAAGTGGAGACTACCGCAATATTGGAAAAGCTAACAGAAGCAGCACAAGGATTAAGGATTAAACTGACAGATCAAAAAAAGATGGCATTAGAGTTGTTGGGTCAACTAGAAACACTACAACAGAAGAAAGAAGACCAGGCTCACCTTTTGATAGAGGCTGAGGAGCGTGTTGTTAATCTACAAAAAGAGCATCAGAAGCTCGAAGACCAATTATCCGTAGAACAACAAGCTCAACGTAAATTAAATCAAGAAAGTGGTGATAACAGTAGAAAAATTGCACAAATTACTGAGAAGCAGCAGGAAGCTGCTCATCATTTAGAGAGAGTGAACAATCAATTTTTAGAGTCATATCAAGAGCAGCAACGCCTTGATCAAGAAGTCTCAGCCAAGCGAGGAGTTGAAAGTGCCGTGTCGCAACAGATTCAACAGCTTGATATGGCAATCACTCAACTATATAAGGAACAATTAAGTAATTCTGAGTCTTTAACAAAGATTACAACTCAATTTATCGGACTGCAACAAGACCAGCAAGCCTTAGAAAGGGAGCTATCGGCGAAGCGAGCAGAGATACATCAATTTCTACAGGCTCGCATAAAAGAAGGGCCCGATACGACGAAACAACAAGGCACCCACCAGAATCTGCAGGAGGTTGAGCAACAGTTTCAAGTGTTATTAGTCTCACAACAAAAACTAGAGCAAGCATTATTCAACAAACAAGAAGGTATAGGAAGAGCATTGCAAGAGATGACCATGATCAATGAAAAGAAACTTGAATTGAATCAATATTTACAAGAAAAAGAGCAGCAGTCTCGAGAAATGCATAGGCGGCTTGTAAAACTATCTCAAGACATTGCTAAGCTGGATATAGAGCGTTCAAATATAACGGCAATATCACAGGAACATGAACAGAATGTGTCGCAAATACGTGATACCATGAGTACATTGGACACTCATCAAATGCTGCTTGAAAAAGAAGAGAAAGCGATACGAGAACAAATAAGCCAATCGGCAGAAAGGTTGAGTGAGCAAAGCTCACAAATAAGTGCTATGCAAGAAAGAATGAACAATGATCAACAACTCATACTAGATTTAAAAACAGCGATACAGTCACTTCAACAGCAAGAAGAACAGCTGAAACTTCAAAAGACTCAGTACAATGAGCAAGTAGTGGCCTACCAAGCAGAAATAGGGAGATTAGAGGAAAAGGTGCTGAATATCAGGCAAGAGGGACTCCAGCACAATCAGGAATTGACAACATCAGCATCAGCTGTACAGGACGGGCAATTAACCGATAAACACTTCAAGAGGTACGAGAAACTGGTAATGCTATTAGTTCATGATCAAGAATTTGACTTTAAGAATAGCTTGCTAGTTTGTAATGCAACTCGACAAGAAGAAATACATAGCATGATCATAGTAGCAGAGTCTCAAGTTAACGATAATATGGAGAAGATAAGAAACCCAGCACCTACAAAAAGTTACTGGGAAAAAAGGGTCCAATCAGGAAGGGCCAAAAATGAAGCTATTGTATTTATGCCGGAATCAGACCACGGTGAGGATCATAACAAAAATATCAGTGATTTGATAAAAAGAATCAATAACAGCCAACTTAGCAACACTACAGTCATATGCTTAGAACGCAAACAAAAAGGTCAAAACTTAGGTATGAGCGATGTAATACTGTTATCGAACATATTAGAGTTTAACAAAAAAAATCAAAGACACCAAATAGCACTGCCATCTGGAATAGAAAATACTCCGATATACCAAGATGCAGTACTATACAATGTAGCTAAGGAGCGGGGAATTGCAGTAGTAGGCATAGAGGGTAAAGGTATAGAAGGCAAATATTCTGTGCAACCTGATTCAGAAGCATCAAAGATCTATAACGCTAATAGGGAAGGATACA
>NZ_SCFA01000068.1 GCF_004210275.1 Rickettsiales endosymbiont of Peranema trichophorum | reverse complement strand
TCCTTCTTTACTACAGGTTTTGCTTTCCTTAACAGATCCCCTATCAACACATTGTTTGATGTATTTAACCAGTATTCGTCTAACTGTCCGTGGTTCTTCAAACATTTTATTATAGACCAGGGATTGTATAGTACATGCCTCCCTATTTGATAGCCGTTGTACCATTCTTTTATTTCACTAAGCGATACAGGTTGTTTTGTTTCTTCCAGTAGCTTCACAACCTCATCTTCCGTGAATCCAAAGTATTGCCCGTAGTCTTCTCTCAATAGGGAGTATACCTCTATGTTGTTTAATCCAGAAAACAAACTCTCTTGAGAGATACGAGTGATTCCTGTGACCACTGCCTTTGTCAGATAGCTATTATCCTTTAATGCCTGCCCTAGTATACCACGCATTAACTCTACCATCTTCTCATAGTATTTGTGCAGGTAAGCCTCTTGTATCGGTGTGTCGTATTCGTCCATCAATATAATCGGGTTCTTGTCATACTTCCTATACATATATAGGCACAACCGCCTAAGTGCTGACTTGACATCAGATGGCTTCCCTTCTCTGTTCATTAATGCCTTAAAGATCCTTGCCTCACTATCTGATAGCAATCCATCTACTTCAAGTAAATACCTGTGTGCTTCATACAGCTCCATAATAAGACATACAATATCTTCGTATGCTCCTTGGTATGTAGACTGCTTCACATCCTTAAACGATATGAATATCACTGGATATTGATTCTGATGCTCCTCACAAAAGGCTTTGTCTTGCCCTATATTCAGCTTCTCAAACAAATTCTTATCTTTTGGCTTACTATGGTCTAAAAAGTAGTAGAGCATGGACAGATTAAGTGTCTTTCCAAATCTTCTAGGTCTGGTGATTAAAATCACCTTCGCACCGTCTTCTAACACTTCTTTGATTAAAAGAGTCTTATCGGTAAATACATACTCTTCTCTTACTATTTCTCTAAAATCGCTGACTCCTACCGGTAACCTGACGTTGATCATACCTAAAAACTTTCTACTTTATTCACGCTTTATATCTTACCATCATGTCTACACACTATCAAGACATCCACAACACCACCTTAACCTTTGAGTCCAGATAACCACCCGTTTTCATTCCTTTCTAACCGATTTGAGTCTAGACACCTCAATCATCCAGCACAATGCCTCACAATACTACAAACAGGCCTTCTTTTTAAATTTGCTCACCGCAGTCAATATTAGCGAGCAGCTCCAGCAAATGCTGATATATTCGATAAAAGAACAGTTTGTAGCTGTGTAAAGATCAAAGATAATGGCTTGCCTGAGATCGTTGTTCTCTTACCATCCCTTAAAAATCTCAGCGCAATGTTATTATCTTGCTCACTCTTTATGGAGCTTTCACTATCCCCTCCTCTCCTCTCTTGCGTAGATAAAGTTTTTAGGATACTAGCTACAGTGTCAACCTGCTCAGGTGAGATCGGTTTAATCTGTTGAAATATATTAGAGAGGCTCTCTATAGATAAGTTAGCTATCGCAGCATAGTATCTTAGCAAATCTCTATAATTTTTCAGCGATAAAACAAGATCAAACACCGGCAACACTCGCGCACTCTTACTACCTATGTACCCAGTCAATTCACCAGAAAAAGCCTTGGAAGAAGCACTAATATCTTTCACGTCTATGTAGTACTCAAAAAAATCAACCAGCTCCCCATCTTTCTTCAAATTCTTAAATTTCTCATAAAAAATAACGTTGGTATTCAAACCAACCTTACCAAGCTCAATAAATTTCTGATGTAATCTATTATCCTGTTCATTAGCAGACACGTAGCCAGGGTTGTATTCCAGCGATGATAAGCTAAAATCTAACTCAATTTTGCTACTACCATTTTCTATTCTGTTACTCGCCCAAAGATTCATGCCCTCAATACTGTACTCCAACTGCCTTTCTCTCATCTGATTAAATGATGAAATACCTCCAACACGCACCGTTATCTCTTTGACGTAATGCCGCAGCTCCCCATTCTGAATTGCGTTGACAAATTTTGATAAAGACGAAAACGTCGAAATTGTTATAACCGGTGGACTGGCAAAATCTGTAACCTGCTGTACACTACCTCCACCGCTACATCTCGTATTCACACTATTTGACAGCTCTACCTTAACTATATTCTCCAGCGGAGAGCTTTCAATGTCAATCCTCTCTATACTATGTACACAACCATTCGGTATTTGAACCGAGGCTTCATCTATCACAGCCTTTACCTTCCAAGCCGCAAAATTCGTAAACCTGATGTCACTATACTTCAAAAGTACTCCACCAGTTATCAGATGCTTTTTGATAGCAAGCGTAGAATCTATGATAACCCTAGTATGAATAAACCAAAGAGTAAAATTGGTTATCCCAATAACAACCGCTATAGCAAGCAATATGACTATTTTCCGCATTTATTTTGTGTACTGATCAGTATACCATCATGTGTCAAAATACTGCACGACAATTCAAAATTGTCAATAACTATCAGCAGCTCACCAGCCACCTCTTCCAAATTTATGTCATTTCTCCAAAACATAACTACCAGGCGCTTCTTCCAGAAAATCCTTGATCTTCGTCGATTGCACAGTATCCCCAGACTTGTCACCTAACCAATTAATCCAATCAGTCCACCAAGAGCCTTTAGATTCAGTTGCCCCCCTTAACCATACCCCAGAATCTGCTACATGGTCATCATTCACCCAATACGAATACTTGTTTTTAATCGGTGGATTTACAATGCCAGCAACGTGTCCTGAGCTAGACAATACAAATCTAACAGGCCCCTTGTAAAATTGTGTCGCTTTGTATACAGACCCCCATGGAGCAATATGATCGCTTCTTGTCGCCAATATATACACAGGAATGTTGATACTCCTCAAATCTATCGGCACACCTCCAAAACTTAAACCATTAGGTTGCGCTAACAAATTCCTTTGATACATGTTACGCAGATAGTAAGAATGCATAGATGCAGGCAACCTCGTCCTATCCGAGTTCCAGTGCAAAATGTCAAATGCACGGGGCGCTTGGCCTAACAAATAGTTGTTAATATAGAAATACCACACCATTTCGTTGCCCCTTAGTATACTAAATGTAAGACCCATCTTGTTTTCGTCCATGTATCCATATTTGTTCATGCTTTCTTCAAGCATCGAAATCTGTCTCTCATCTATAAAAATACCAACATCACCGCATTCTTTAAAATCTACCAATGTCGTTAAAAATGTCGCGGCAGTAATCGTGTTGCTATTTTTAGCACTCAAATATGCAAGTGTCGTAGCAAGCAATGTGCCTCCCAAGCAGTATCCCAAAAAGTTGACAGAAGGTACTCCAGTAATCCGCTTCACAACATCTATAGCCGCTAGCGGCCCTTCCATCATATAATCTTCAAATGATTTACCTCTGTAAGATGCCTCAGGATTCTTCCAAGATATCATAAACACTGTAAATCCCTGCTCCACTACCCAACGTACAAATGAGTTGTCAGCTTGTAAATCCAATATGTAATACTTGTTGATCCAAGCCGGCATCATTATAATAGGTGTCGCCTTGACCTTTTTGGTCATAGGCTCATATTGAATAAGTTGCATCAGCTCGTTTTGGTATACAACCTTACCAGCTGTACTAGCTATGTTTTTTCCTACAGTAAACGCAGCAGTATCAGTAGAAGAAATTTGAAAATGCCCTTTTGTAAATTCTACATCTTTGACAAAATTCAAAGCACCTTGAACTAAATTCTCCCCATTTGTCTTCAATGTTGCATCTATCACTGTCGGATTAAAAAATGCAAAATTTGTAGGACATAATCCATCCGTAAATACTTTCGTATAAAACCTTAATTGATGCAGCTCCTTTGGCTCAAGCCTCCCAAGATGCCCTAAAACACCCTCTATATACTTCACGTTCAAATAATAGCTACGTTTTAAAAATCTAAAGAAAGGATGCCAAGTCCATGCCTCATCTTTAAATCTTGAGTCCTTCGCCTCAAAATCTGAACAAGTAGAACCCTCAAGACTACAGCAATGGCCCCATGAGCTCATCGTATCTGCAACAAGTTGAACATAATCCCTATATAAGGCAAGCGTATCCCCAAAAACCGGTCCAGGCCCATCCAGTATTTCCTGAACTGCTTTCGATACCGCACCTCCAATGTTTAAAGGATCTAAATGTGTATTCCCAACATCTTGAGTCCCCACAATCTCAAGCATTCCACGATTAAACTCTATGGAAGCCAACAGTAAATTACTAAACAATTGTGGTATATTAGCAAATTCAAATTCTTTTTGCGACGGTAGCTGCCACATACTCCCCTTTTTGTTTTATTCCCCTAAATTAAAGGGTACAGAATTTTTAACGATTCAGCACCATATATTTTCATATTTGTGCATAAAAATTCTTGGGCTGAGCTGACACTGGGGATAACCCTTGATTTTTAAGGAATCAACAACAAGGGCACAACACAAAATAAAGCTAAAACTTTCAAAGTAATTGCGAGTAGTGGCGTTGAACACTAAAATACCCAAAACAATCCCCAAGAGAGACACCCATCTCTCTTGGGAGATATTTAAGCATAACTTCTAACTAAAATATGCAATTGTATTGTAAGTAGCCAATCCTTCAATGGAAAGAGTCGCAAGACAACCAATAGCATCTATTGCACATTGCCCCACATTATCCGGATTTGCATAGTCTAAATTATCGCAACTGTACACCGCTTTAGTACAGAGCCCAGACGCCAAAGCGCCAAACACCATATGAGCCCCAACGATCTCTGGAAGACTTTTAAATTTTGAACCAATTTGTTCCATTTTATTGACTAATTAAGTTAATATATTGCATATTATATACTATATGAACTATAAATCAACCATTAATTGTTTAGAGTGTACTTATACCTCTGCAAGATTGTTTGGTCTTGCATTTTTGTGGTGTGATGTATGCATGCTATGATTTAGTCGGCAGTGTTAGCGAAGACAAATAGATGCACGCTTTTGCGGCAATGACAAAAGAGAGCAGCGGGAATTGCAAAAGGGAGGAGTACGGAAGTGACAAAAGGGGAAGCGGGAGTGGCAAAGGAAGTGCCGGAATGGTAGAGGAGATGTGCATGGTATCGCTAACTACTTAATATCAAGTTTCAGATTAAATCAGGCAAATGGATTTGAGGATGAGGCTGCGTAAGCGTATTCAAATACCTGCCCAGAGCCGAGTTTCACAAAATCCGTTTTGAATCATTTAAAAATGAGAATTGGTATCACCAATTCTACCGCATTTTGGTGCTCCATCTTGCTTAGCTCTTGATATCATGCAATTCCATCATTATTACAACTTTTTCACATGATTATCTTCAAAGTCTAGTATCACAAACCAAACAACAACACTTTGCTCTTGCTGCGTATCGATATTTTTGATATAGAGGTATCAGTGTTCTTTTTGATTACGTGAACACCTGGGGGTCGTAGCTCAATTGGTAGAGTACTTGAATGGCATTCAAGAGGTCGGCGGTTCGATTCCGCTCGACTCCACCAGCCCCACCTACTTGTTTTTCCTTCTCAAAAAAGCAGGTATCTCAAAAAAATCCCTGCTCGATTTGCTCTGTTGCTGCTCACCTCCCATCACCACATCAGATTTCAAAGACACTACACCAGAAGTAGACGAAGAACCACTCATAAAACCTTCCCCATCCTTCTCTAAACCTACTTCTTCACCAGCTACCTCACATTCCCTATTTGTAGTACCTTCAGCTCCCCACTCCTTCTCAACCTCATCGCTCCGATCTATCTCCTCAGACCTGTTACTATGACTAATGTAACTGTGAAGCCTATAATTCGTCGTGTCTCTCTCACCACCAGACTTCTGCTGATTCAGGTTATGTTCAGATTCTTTCGTAACCTGAGTCCCATCACCACTACCAACACGCCCCTTATAGGATTCAGCTTCTATACCAGTCGCAACAATCGAAACCCTTATCGAACCATTAGTGCTCTCATCAAAAGCAGAACCTATTATTATGTTCGCATCCTGCGACACTTCCTCTCTAATCCTGTTCGCTATCTCATCAACTTCAAACAAAGTCATATCAAGCCCACCCGTAATGTTGATCAGTAAACCCCTAGCACCCTTCATAGATGAAGTGTCCAACAACGGATTAGAAATCGCAGCCTCCGCAGCTTTTGATGCACGATTCTCCCCCTGCGCCTCACCAGTCCCCATCATAGCTTTACCCATCTCCTTCATCGCCGCCCTCACATCCGCAAAATCCAGGTTTATCAACCCAGGCTTATTGATAAGATCAACAATCCCTCTCACACCCGAATGCAACACATTGTCCGCCATTCTAAATGCATCCGCAAACGTCGTGTTCTCATTCGCTATCCTAAAAAGATTCTGGTTATGTATCACAATCAAAGTATCCGTATACTTATACATCTCCTCTAAACCAGCCTCAGCAATCTTCATCCTACGTATACCCTCAAAATGAAACGGCTTCGTCACTACACCAACAGTCAGTATGTTCCTCTCGTGCGCTAACTTCGCAACTACAGGAGCAGCACCAGTACCAGTACCACCCCCCATACCAGCTGTAATAAATAACATGTTAGAGTGCTCTATCGCCTCAATAATCTCACCAGCAGATTCCTCCGCCGCTAATCTACCAACCTCCGGATAGGAACCAGCACCCAAACCTTCCTTCCCTAATCTAATCTTATTCGCTAATGATAATTCCAACGCCTGTACATCCGTGTTAGCTGCCCAATACTCAACACCGTCCAGACCCCCAGATATCATGTTGTTTACAGCATTACCACCAGCTCCTCCCACACCCAAAATTGTCAGGCGCGGCTTCATTTCAAAATTGTCTGCAACGTTGATTAGTAAAGACATATACACTCCATTAACTTATAATTTATGATATTCAGATCAAACTTCGTCCACAAAATGCCCATAAATTCACAGCCACACTCTCTCATCACCTCCCATACCGCTCAAGCAGCTTCTTATTAACCTTAACATCATACTTCTTCTTCAAAAAATTAATATACTGAGCAATAATGTCGTCCCCATGATGCTGAAGGTACAAATATCGTACGCTATCCTTTGTCTTGTTTAATACTTCCACACTCGGAATAACTATTCCATTAAGCTTAACCATCACTTGCGTGTTCCCAGAAGCATCATACACATCGCTAAATGCTCCTACCGTCATCTTCCGTATATTAGATATCGCATCCGTAGGCAATACCTTCGATATTGGACCAGCATCCGTCCCAACCTTATAAGATTGATAATTAACGTATTTCTTATACTTTTCAAGCGCATCACCCTGAGATATCACACCATGCCCAACTCGTATAGCCTCAAAAATCTCAGATGCAGTAGCTTCTTGCTGTCGCCTATTCCATACCTTCACCAACTCATCCTTCACTTCATCAAAACCTTTCACCCTCTTCGGCTCTACTACATCAGTATGTACCACAAAAAATACATCGTCCTGAAAAGGTGTCACCATAGAGGTCTGACCCTGATTCGTACTAAAAACAGTAGCACGAAATACATCAGATCTCTCTATATCCTTTACATCTTTTACGTGAGCCGATAGCACGTTCTGCTCCGTCACAACACTCTTATGAATAGACAGTTTATATTGCTCAGCAAGATCAGTAATGCTCTTCCCTCCAGCTATCCCAGTGTTAAGCTTTTGACTCAATCCATATAACCTCTCAAAGATCTTCTCCTTCCTTATAAGCTCAATCAGCTCCTGTTTGACTTCTGAAAGCTCTTGAACATGCTGTGGAATGATCTTTGAGATCTGAAAAACATGATAGCCAAGGCCAGCCTTGATTGGCTCCAATACTTGCTGCGCAGATGCCTTAAAAAGCGCGTCACCGAGGTTACTGTCAAAACTCGCTTTACCAAATACACCCATCACTACATTCTTGTTGCTAGCCTTCAACAGCGCACCAACCTCCTTCAAGCTCTTCCCAGATTCAATCTCCTTCTTAGCCTTATTCGCAACACTTACATCATCAAAAATTAACTGAGATATCTCCCTCTTTTCCGGCTGAGTAAACAGGTACACCCTGCTCTTGTACCACTCCTCAATCTCAGCATCCGAAAGAGTCACAGCACTGTCCACGTTACTCTTGTTAAAAGATAAGTAAGACACAGACCTTGCTTCTAATGTCGAAAACAACTCCTTCCGTTTTTCAAGTATGCTCTCTAATTCCTCACGTTTCGGAGCAGCTACAACCGGTAACTTATCGATATCCACTCTGTATACACCTAAATCACGAATCGCATTGTACGCAATATTCAGCTGCTCAACAACCTGAGGCACAGATAAATACAAGGACGTCAACGGCTGCGTCAAATACTCCGTAGATATCTCATCCTTCAAGTTTTTAATTACCTTGTCCTCGGGTATACCAGCCTTCTTTAAAAATTCCTTGAAACTTGCCTGACTAAACTTCCCATCGCTCCCGTGAAAAACCTTATTTGAACCAATCTCCTTTTTCACTAGCTCATCGCTAACAAACACATTCAGAGCTCTTGCTTCTTGAAGTAACAAAGATTTCCCTATGAATTGTTCAAGCACACCATCAAAAAAGCCAAACTCCATCAATTGCTCATCCGAAAATGCTTGCCCGTACTTTTCTTGTATCATTCGCTTTTGATTTCCTACTACTCTCTGCCACTCCTCCAGAGAATACTCAACGTCACCCACCTTGAGCACATAAGAAGCTTCACCACCTATGTACTTCAAGGTGTCCCCTATACCCCATAAGATAAACGTTAACACCAAAATACCAATCAAAAACTTGATCGAAGCACCTTGTAAACCTTTTCTAAAGAACTGCAGCATATAAGAAAATATGATTTTTATACTGAATGAAATTGTAACTTTTCTTGACAAATTAGGCAAGGGATTAAATCCCCTCTTGTCCAAGTTCTACTTTAAAGCTTGTCACAGTGCGTGGAGTGGCCAGAGGAGGAGAGGCGTAGGATGGAGGAGAGATGCGCATGACAACAAACCCTCTACTGCTACTTCCTACTAGCTCTTGACGATTGTTGTATCTTCTTAAGTTCTTTTTCCATCCGTTCGTTAAATACACAGATCACATCATCCCCAGAACGTAATGTAAATTTAGGAGCTACAAGTTCTACAACTACGTACTGTCCACTTATTCTGTAGTTTACAAGGCTTTCATTACTTTTGCTATCTACCAAAAATATAGCAGGTAGCTCTGCATTAACATCACGAAACTTAAAATAGGTAAACTCCCCATCGTCAAAGACCTGAGTCGGCTCTATCAGTTTCGAGTTGCCACTCAAAGTGTATTGAAAGTTGTACAACTGCGGGCGTGTCAAATCCGGACTTCCATAGCTTGAATTGGCCACGTGCTTCACAGTATTGAAATTACCCTCGTCTGGATATACAAATTTCACCACAAAGCTAAGTTCGTCATCATCAATACTGCTTGCATCTTTAGCATGCATCTCAAAGAAATACATGCGTTTGTTGGTGATGACCGTCATGTTTGTCGTCGCATCTTCCTCAACAGGTTTAATAAATATTCTGTTACCAGCAGGAATAAGTTGCCATGGACTTGGTGTACCCATCGAAATCGTGTCAATCTCCTCGTCCATCCCAAACTCTATGATGGACTGGTACATATAGTGACCAACAAACTTAAAGACAGTATTGGGCATGTAGTTTACGATCTTGATTCTACTTTCATTCCCCAATGCTCGAGGGGATGATGTGGCAAATGCATCGGCACCAAATACCGCAATCATTACACAGCATACAACGATGAAGTGAAGCATCTTGGTACAATAACTCATATTTTAGCCCCCATGATCGATACTAGATAACCTTACATTTATCTCACACAATGAGAGCTATGATCAAGATGAAATTTAATAAAAATTTAATATTTCTGTATCGCTTCAGGTATGAATATAACGAAAAGTTGTGGTCCCAATCAGCTAGAGAGCACAAGTAATCTGTGCCCCCTCAGCTTATTGACTACGCTTTATTGCTGTTGGTATTTTTAGCTACTGCATTTACCTCACGTGTCGCATCGCAGGTTCTTTTGTTACAGACATTAAAAATCTCCAAACCAGCTTTTAAAGACATTTCAACTATCTCTCCAACCACACCGCTCATATTCTCAACAGCCTCAGAGATAGAATCACATTGAAGCTTGTACACTTCTTCAGGGGATGTAGAACAAGCAGACTTCTTACAAAATTCCACACTACGTTTAGCCGCATTTTGAAACACTTCAGCTTGCCTTTTTGCAACCACTTGCAATCCCTCCATGAAAAGCTTGTTTGCTGCAATAGATGCTTCTAAATTTCGTCCCGCAATCGCTTTCATTGCATCAAAATTTTGATTTTGCCAAAACTTTGCCATAGCTGAACCAAAATAGTTTTGATAATCGTTGCATTCCATAAATAATACCTCCTTAGTTAAATGAATGATGGTGTATTCCATTGTCATGCTATTACTAAATTTTGTGCAACGCAACAAAAATATTTTTATACTCAATATTTTTTATTTGGCAGACAGTTCCTCTATTTGGTAGTTTAGCTCTGCGCCAAATATAAATATTAGACTGCATATATAAAAATACAGCAGTGCAATAATAATACCTGCAATGCTGCCATATATAATGCTGATTGAGTGAAACAACTGTAGGTATACCTTAAACACTACAGAGGAGATAATCCATCCGCTCAAGACAATAAGGCTACCTGGTAGTGTATAAAGTAGTTTTTGTTTTCTATTTGGCAAAAAATAGTACAAACCAGCTACAAATATGAAACCAAACACTATTAATACCAAATAACGAATTGTTTGAGCTACCGAGGTCATTAATGAGACCACATTCACTGCTCCTATGTACTGCTTTTGACCTAATGACAGCAAGTCGTATAGGTAGTTCCATATAGACGGTAGAACCACCAAAACTAACAAAAGCAGTACCACTATCGTTACCATTCCTGCAAACTCTATAAAGCTAAAAAGTCGTCTTAATAAATAGCCTGGAGCCACTCTTACTCTGTATGCTTTATTTAATGCAGTCCTGATACCTTCAAACAGTGAGGATGCAGTCCATATAGCACTGATAATCGCCAAAGTCAGTAAACTCTGAGGGGGGCTTGAAGTAATCTCCAATATACGTGGAATGAGTGCATCTATAAATGTGGCCCATGAGCTTTCTAATATTAGAGATACTAATGTATTGGCAAGCTGCTTATCACCGATCGCTCCCACTATGGCCACAAAAAAAACTAAAAATGGAAAGATGGTGAACATCAGCAAAAAAGCCAAATATCCTGCATGCTCTACACCGTCATGCGCTATAGTATCGTATATTGCTCTTACAACACACAGTACCGCTTGCTTCAGTTTCGTCACGGAAAGGGCCATAGTTACCGTATTTGTTGTAAACAAGCTTTTACCGTATTGCGCAACATGCATATCACAGTCATAGGCCCCACTCCACCTGGAACGGGCGTAATATACTTGGCAACTTCCGATGCAGATTGAAAGTTGACATCCCCGTATATTTTGCTACCTATTCTTGTGATGCCTACATCTATCACACAGCTTCCTTTTTTAATCCAAGAGGCATCTATCATTTGCGGCCTTCCCATAGCAGATACTAATATGTCCGCGCTTTTTGCTTCCTCCATGACGTTTCTAGACCTTGAATGAGTCATGACAACTGTACAATCGTGTTTTAAAAGCAAGGCGCCCAAAGGCCTACCGACAATAGTTGACCTACCTATTACTACAGCTTTACTTCCAGCTATACTATTACCCAGCGCATTCTGCAACAATATCATTACGCCTTGAGGAGTACAGGGTTCAAGAGAGTCGCGCCATGAGTGCAGAAGACCGATGTTATGTGTCGTAAAACCGTCCACGTCCTTTGCAAAGGATATGCGGTTGGTAATGATATACTGATCTAAATGCTGTGGAAGAGGCAACTGTATAAGTATGCCATGGACATTGTCATCTCGATTTAAACTATCGATAGTTGCAATGACCTCATCACTTGAAATAGATGCAGGAAATCTGTACTGCAGTACGTTAATACCAACTTGTACACCTTTACGTACTTTTCTGTCGACGTAGATAGCGCTTGCAGGGTCATCTCCAACCAAAATTACGGCTAGTGTAGGAACAAGTTGATGCTCTTTTTTAATACGCAGGACTTCAAGCGTAAGAGACTCTCCAATCTCGTCTGCTATAGCCTTGCCATTAATAATCTGCATATTATTTCAATATATCCTTTAATACCGTTGTGGAGTATCCAAATCTCAGTGTTGCTCCCGGACGTATTATGGCGTGGGCAGCGTGACAAGCAACTGCAGTTTCAGCAAACCCCGTTAGAATCAGCTTAAGTTTCCCCGGGTATGTTACTGCATCACCCACACCATAAACACCTTTGAGATTTGTTTCCATGGAGATCGGATTAACATTGATATACTTGTTCGATACGTCTAGACCAAGTGATGTTATAAACGTCATGTCCATAGATAATCCAAAAAAAGCAAGTATCGCATCTATCTTCAAGTTTTTGACGTTGCGATCAAAATCTATCAGATCAACAGAGCTGATATAACCATCTTGACCATATATCTGGTCCAACTGGTATGGTATCGCCATCTCAACCTTTCCTTGCTTGACAAGTTGGTACATTTTTTCAACGCTGTCTGGCAAAGCTCTAAACTTGTCTCTACGATGAATAACGTAGATCTTCTTTGCAATATCTGCTAGGGAATTTGTCCAATCTACGGCAGAATCACCACCACCAAATATCGCTATTGTCTTATCACGAAACACTTCTTTTTTTGACACTGCATAAAATAGGCTTTTGCCTTCGTATAAAGCGGCATTATCCAGTGATAGTGGTTTCGGGTGCAAAGCGCCGGCTCCAGTAGCAAGTATGATGGCTTTTGCGGCTATCTCTTCACCTTTTGATGTCCTGATCACAAAGGCATCATCCCTTCTTCTCAAACCCACCATAGTACTATTTAGCAAAATAGTGGGATTAAAGGGCTTTGATTGCTGATATAAAGAGTCTATGAGGTCTGATGCTAAAATCGAAGGATAGCCCGGAATATCATATATATACTTCTCAGGATACAATGCGGTGCACTGACCGCCTATAGCTCCTAATGCTTCTATTACAACAGTACTCAATCCCAACATACCAGATTGAAATACTGTGAATATTCCTACAGGCCCAGCGCCAATAATTGCAACATCTTTTTCTAGCAATATATTACTCCACTATTGATGTTTAGAAAAAAATCGATCCATTTCTGAAAATACTACATCAATGTCATAATTGCTATGTCCAATACCCGGGTGTAATATCAGCTTCTTTTCCTGCTTTATTTTGTCCAACAGTGCTAATGAGTGGTGATGTGGTATTATATCATCATTATCACCGTGAAATAACAAAATTGGCACATCTATTTGCTCAATATTTTTGGCATTGTCAAAATTGTCCTTCATGAGCAGGTGAATAGGAAGATAAGGGTATCTTTGATGTCCTAAATCATAAAAGCTTGTATACGGACTAATCAAAAACACTCCGTGAAATTTATGTTCTGTCGCCATTTTGGTGGCTACTCCCGTACCCAACGATTCTCCCACAACAATTATGTTCTCGGTTTGATAACCTTGAGATTGTATAAACTTAATTGTTGCTCTCGCATCTTTATACAGGCCTTCCTCAGTTGGCGCCCCTTCACTTTTACCAAAGCCCCTCCATGCTGGCATGATAAAGCCATATCCCATTTGCATCAATTTCTTCATCTTTTGGACTCTTGTGCTTAGAGTGCCCGCATTACCATGTAGAAATAGGACCATTTTTCCAGTATTTGAGGGATGGTACCAAGCCTGAATCTGTAAACCGTCACTTGTTTGTACAAAAACCTCTGTGGTATTTTCCAAGTCCTGTCTGTCTAATGCCTCCTCTGAGGATTCCTTGATCGGTGAGTACTGGAAATCCCTTTGAAAGGTATACATGTAGCCAACGACCCCGAAATAACCAAGCAAAACAAGGGCAACGAGTGGATAGCAGAGCCTTAAGTATCTTTGCATGCTTTTCTCTTTTAAATTACAAACACAAGGGTTTTATACCACATATAGACGCTTATGTCATTTAACTTCTGGCTTCATGATCGACTCAACCAACAGACGTAGTTTTTGAGTGGTGTCTATTTTTTCGATACCATCAAATCCCTCTCGCATTTTATCTAAATAATCTGGTGTCAAGATCATCTTCAGAATCTCATCGGCAACTCTCTGTGGAGTAAAGTCCCGTTGGTTAATCAACACACTGCAATTGTACTTGCTTAAGTACAGAGCATTATAATATTGGTGATCATCTGTTGCAAACGGATATGGGACTAGTATTGCAGGACATCCAAAGGTACACAGTTCTGCTATGGTCGATGCTCCAGCTCTCGATATCACAATATCGTGTGCTGCATACAATTCACCAATATTGTCAAAGTATGAAGCGACTTCAAAGGTACTTGCAGTTTGTGAGTATGATGCGATGGTGGCTTCTGCTGTTCCTTGTCTCACTTGTTGTGTGATATGAACAATGCGTTGAGTATCTATAGGCAGTTCAGATATCGCCTCTGGCATTACACTGGAAAAGATCTGCGCACCCTGACTACCACCAATTACCAATATTTTAAACTTGCTCCGACTTTTCATTTTGCTAGCATAGAACTGAGCCGACACTTTATCCCTTACTGGATTACCTATGTAGTGCAGTTTGTTTTTAAATTTTTGAACAAACTTAGGATCCATATGCTCATTTGGCAAGGGAGTGGCAATGGCTTTTACAAAGTATGCAAAATATCTATTTACTCTTCCTACTACTGCATTTTGCTCGTGCAATATACAAGGTATCCCTGATACAAGCGCTGCAAGAATTGTTGGCACAGCAGTATATCCTCCAAAGGCTATTACTAAAGCGGCTTTGCAATTCTTTAGTATAAATATAACGAGCAGTGTATTGTACAAAGTCTGCAAGAGATATATCGGCATAAGCAACAGTCTTTGAAGCTTAGAGCCAGACATATTAAGCGAGCGCACCTCGTATTTGTCGACTCCTGACAGTACACCAGATATAAAGCGTGTTGCTCTTTGATCGTGCACAAGCACAGGAACATAAGAGTCAGCTATAAGCTGCTCACAGGTCCCCTGGGCTGGGAAGAGATGCCCTCCCGTTCCACCAGCAGCTAAAACGACAGTAGCCTTATCAGAAATCACTTGCATTTCAGTCTACTTCAAGCCTCTTAGCATCATACTGACATATATCGCTTATGATACACTTATTGCACTCTGGTTTTTTTGCTTTGCATACATACCTACCGTGGAGAACAAGCCAATGGTGAGCGGGTTTTCTCCACTTTGTGGGAATGATCTTAAGCAAAGCTTCTTCAGTTTGATGGGGATTGGAAGACTTGCATAGCCCTATTCTATTGCTAACTCTAAACACATGTGTATCTACAGCAATAGTTGGATGCCCGAACACTGTGTTTAGCATCACATTTGCAGACTTCCTACCTACACCTGGTAAACTTTCCAATGATTCCAAGGAGTCTGGAACCTCTCCATTGTACTTTTCTACCAGCAATTTACTCATAGCTATGATGTTTTTAGCTTTGGTATTATAAAGCCCTATCGAGCTGACCATCTTCTTGAGACCATCTTCCCCCAACTCAATCATTTTATGTGGAGTATCTGCTATTTTGAACAAAGCAGGCACCACCTCGTTTACTTTTTTGTCTGTCGCTTGTGCAGAAAGTATCACTGCCACTAATAACGTGTAAGGAGACTTATAAATTAGTTCAATTTTAGGATCCACCTGATGTGCAGCGAATCTACTAAAAATTTCGTTTACTTTATCAGAATTAAGCATACATATTAGTATATTTGATACTTTGTGTATGATCTATTGTAGAACAAAAAAGTATACAAGTAATTTCTTTGTAATGTGAGTAGCTTATGGTATGTCAAATTTTTGGCAACATAGGGGGGGTGAGGCACCTTATAGGTGTAACTGGGTGTGTAGCAAGCGGCAAGTCTTTCGTGTTGCGATGTTTTAGGAAATTGGGGTTTATGACTGTATCTTGTGATGCGTTGGTTGCAGATATGTACAGTTGTGACAAAGTGGTCATAGACAAAATATTCAGCATTTGCCCTTTTGCGTTGGTCGATGGTAAAGTTAGCAAGAAGGCTTTAAAAGAAGCAATATGTAAGGATGAAGGTCTTATAGATCAAATTGAAGCCATAGTACATCCTGCAATCAAGGATCTGCTTTGGGGGTGTTGCGTTGGCAGCAGGAACATTACTGCGCCAGTGGCAATTCAAAGAAAAACAACACTAGTCGTTGAAATACCTATACTGTTTGAAAGCAGAGTAACAGAAGAGCTAGCAAGTCTTTTTGACACAGTCATATCCACGATTACCTTACCAGAGCTTGTGAAAAACAGAGCGCTGCAAAGAAATGGAATGACAGAAGATGTGTTTAGTGTTATCCATAGACTACAGGCTACAAATCAGGTTAGAGCCTTTGGATCTGACCACGTTGTGGTGACAAATCGAAGTAAAGCTCATACCTTTAAACAAATAAAGACAATAGTCAACAATGGAAGTGTTAAGAGAAATCGTATTAGATACTGAAACAACAGGCCTAAACATACATGAGGGTGACAAGATCATAGAGATAGGATGTGTGGAGTTGATCAACAGGGTTAGAACTGGTCGCGTCCTTCACAAGTATCTGAACCCAGAGCGTCATGTATCGAGCGAAGCGTTTCACGTTCACGGGCTATCCAATGAGTTTCTTGCTGATAAGCCTTTATTTAAAGATACTGCACAGGAGTTTTTAGATTTCATCGAGGACAGCACGCTTGTAATACACAATGCGAGTTTTGACATAGGCTTTATTAATTATGAGCTGAAATCAATAAACTTGGAGCAGATATCGATGGTGAGGGTTATAGACACTCTGAGACTTGCCAGAACAAAGTTTCCCAAGCTTCCTGCTAGTCTTGATGCTTTGTGCAAGCGTTATAACATTAATTCGTCATCGAGGGTGAAGCACAGTGCTCTGATAGACTCTGAATTGCTTGCGCAGGTATATGTTGCCTTACTTGAGGGGACGCAATCTATGTTTGATTTCTTTGGAAAATCCACAAAGCAGGATGCGCAGCAGATCACGAGGCGAGAATTACCGAAGCGGACGTTTCCTTTAACTGCGGATGAAGAGAGCTCCCATAATGAGCTGGTCTCCAAGATTCCTGGCGCTCTTTGGAATAACTGAAACAGCAGTTGTTTTCGGCATTCCATCTTGTCCTCCCCTATCTCCATTTTGTCATGCCCGCAACACCGAGAATCGAGGGTTCCACTCAAATTTTCAACCCAATTATTTGTAAGAGACTGTCCGCAAATTAATTGGAATGAAAAGAATTCGGCCAAAAGTCGTCTGTGAAGTTGTTGGCAAAGGTAGATGGATGCCCGTTTTCACGGGCATGACAAAGAGGGAGCGGGAGCGACAAAAGGGAGAGCGGGAGTGGCAAAAGGGAGAGCGGGAGCGACAAAAGGGAAGCGGGAATGGCAAAGGAGAGAGCAGAAACGACGAAAAAGGGAAGCAGGAGTGGCAAAGGAGGAGGTGCGTGGAGTGATGAAGGAGAGCTGCATGGAGTGGCAAAAAGGGGAGAATGCTCATGGCAAGGTGAAGTTCCGGAATGGTAGAGGAGAGCTGCATGGAGTGATAGAGCAGACACACTAATACGAAGTTTCAGATTAAATCAGGCAAATGGATTTAAGGATGAGGCTGCGTAAGAGTATTCAAATACCTGCGCAGAGCCGAGTTTCACAAAATCCGCTTTGAATCATTTAAAAATGAAAATTGGTATTATTCAGGAAAGAGGAATGATGTGTCCGGATGTTAGAACAAGAACAACTTGACTTCTGATTTAGAGGATAATATAATATCTATTATATAGATATTATAGATTTAAAAGATATTATGATATCAGTTAACATGATGACGCCAGGGGAAATGCAAAAGACAATAGCAAGCAGAGCACGCGACCTTCGGCTTGCGCTTAATTTAAGCCAGCAGACCTTATCAGAAAAGTCTGGCGTCAGTTATGGCTCTTTAAAAAAGTTTGAGCAAACAGGGCAAATATCGTTGGAATCTTTGCTGAAGCTGGCCGTGATACTTGGGTGCATGGATGATTTTAAAGCGCTATTTGCACTTAAAAGCGCTCAAGAAGCCTCATCGCTTGATGAGCTTCTGGAAAATGGAAAAAGAAAAAGAGGTAGAAAATGAGCTTCTCAAACCAAAATCTTGTTTATGTGTATTATCACGGCTCAGGGCCGAAGCGGCTCACAGGAAGGTTATTGCTTAAAAACAGAAAAATATTTTTTGAATATGATGCTGATTTTATTAAAACGGGTCTTGAGTTATCGCCTTTCAAACTACCGCTTAAACCGGGTGTGATAGAATCCAGTGATCGTGCCTTTGAAGGGTTGTTTGGCGTATTCAATGACAGCTTGCCTGATGGCTGGGGTCGGTTACTCCTAGACCGCAAACTGATGAATGCTGGACTTAATCCCGGAACCTTTTCACCTCTAGATCGTCTTTGTTTTGTTGGCACGCTTGGTATGGGGGCCTTGTCTTATGAGCCTGAAACTCCAAGTGCGCTCTCTCATATCACCAATGACTTAGATGAAATTGATAGCGAAATACAAGCAACCTTAGATGAAAATGACGCTTATGTTGAGGATTTGCTGGTGTTAGGAGGATCTTCAGCAGGGGCTCGTCCTAAAGTATTGCTTAATATTGAGGGCACGGATTGGCTGATTAAATTTAGATCTCAGCTCGATTCCAAAGATATCAGCGCTACTGAATACGCCTATCATCTTATGGCAATTGATGCCGGGCTTATTGCGCCTAAAGCAAAGCTCTTTCCTTCAAGAAAAGGGCTAGGATTCTTTGGTGTTAAGCGGTTTGATAGAAATGGTGATAGCCGTATTCATATGCATACAATTGCAGGTCTTCTCCATGCTGATCACCAGGAGCCTTCCCTTGATTACGAAAGCATTATGAAAGCAACCCTGTATTTAACAAAAGATATCAGGCAATGTGAAATCCAATTTAGAAATGCCGTTTTTAATATTTTAAGTCATAATCGAGATGATCATTCAAAAAACTTTTCATTTTTAATGGATGAAACCGGTAATTGGACTGTATCACCGACTTACGATTTAACTTTCTCCTCAGGACCTGCTGGTGAGCATTCAACAATGATTATGGGTGAAGGGAAAAATCCTACAAAAAAACATTTGTTACAACTGTCCGGTACTGTAGGCATCAAGCAAGATAAGGCATTAGAGATCATTGATCAGGTTTTAGCTGCCACCCAAAAATGGGATACTTTTGCAGGTAAAGTCGGCGTTTCTGCAATACAAATCAAAAATATTGGAGATGCTTTGCGTATGGTTCGTAAAAACTCCGGCATCTGATCAGTGAGTAATACCACATTTAGTATTTTTGTACCCTATAAATCTGGTTCTTAGAGCTTGTCCGCAAATTAATTGGAATGAAAAAAATTCGGGCAAAAGTTGTCTGTTAAGTTGTTGGCAAAGACAAATGGATGCCCGTTTTCACGAGCATGACAAAGGGGGAGCGAGCATGACAAAAGAAGTCCCGAAATGGTAGAGGAGAGGTGCATGGAGTGATAGAGCAGAAGTACGGAAGTGACAAAAGGGGGAGCGGGAGTGGCAAAAAGTCTTCTGGGATATACTTCACATGCCCCAGTTCAGTTGATAACAACAATTTGGGGATAATCTACTCCCACGTGTTATTTCCACCATACATTGGCAGTGTCGAACCACCATCTTGCGAAAAATCATCATAACCATCAGAAGCTTCAGGTAAACCATATGGAGGCCCTTGATCAGAAAAGCGAAATGGCCATAACACACCACTGCCATCGTATTTTAAATACCTCAACAGGTCATTTAAAACCCATAACATACCAATCTCCTTATCGGTTTGACAACCACTGGTGCTGTGCTTACGCATCTCATTGATCAACGTCTCAACCTCCCCTAATAAGGCGCCACCATCCCTTGATGGTATATTAAAGGCTTGTTGTATTAGCTGGTGAAATTGTCGCTCTAGAGAGTCGTCGCTATTGAGATGAAGAATAGTCCTCGTAGACATTACAAGCTCTGATTGTAATGTCTCACCTGTATTGGCATCTTGGTACACTATCAACTTTTCAAATTGCCCGTGAATGTTTTGTATATTGATGGTGTACGAGAAGACCGCCTTCCCCATCAGTTTATACACTCCAAATATTAACCCTTCATTTCGTATAGCTTCCCCAATTTCAATTCTGTAGAGTGGATGCTTTGAAGCTTGAATTAGCATACCCTCAAGCATACTTGGAGAGCTTCGAATACTTGCCTCTATTCCTATGTTTAAAGTATCCTTGAGCTTCCAACCGGCTATTATCTTACTTAGCGATCTATGCAATATTAGAAACTCATCGCCAACACTACAGATTGTCAATAGCAATTCACCCCCCGCTTTGCCTTTACTGGCTTTATACGCAGTCGCTTCCTCCCAGAGTTCCAGAAACTGATCTGCCTCCCATACAGACATGTACTGTTTCAACATCTTGTCTATCACCGCCTCACCATAAAGCTTGTACACGTCTACCAAAAACCCAATCGTATCAAAGCCTGGCTTACTTGATACCATTTTACTCAGTACTTCGTACTTTCCGGGATCAGAACATGCCTCAATCACAAAATCCACACCCTCAGGACCTCCGTACTTGTAAGCGCTCTGCAACAGCTCTAAAACGTCATCCCGATTAAACAATGGATTGTGATATTTCATATGCCCTTGAAATGACTTTTGCATCGTCTTCAAACGTTCGTGGTGCTCTTCCATCATAGCTTTAAGGGCAATGCTTTTATTCTCCTCTATTGCATCACGCTTTGCTTTCTCGATCACTTCTTCACCAAATAGTCCAACCTTCTCCTCAATATTTTGGCTGTATCGAGCATGCACTTCGTAAACAATCTCCTCTACACGATCTTCAGATAACACAATCTTTCCGGTTTCCTTAATCATCCGAATAAATGCATTTCTTTCCAAAATCGCCTTGACGGGGGTCATTCTAGGAGAGCGTTGATGACTAATATGAAACACCTCCAGACTGGTGCTTTGCTCTATGTAGTATGGTAAAGTGTCTGGAATTGTGGATTGCTTATCATCACACTGCGATGTCTTCATAATGATATCTTCGTCAAACTCGTTACCATCAAGGTGTATCTCTTTGATAGCTGAATTACTCAATATCATTCCTCCCAGTGTTATAACAGCATCTGAGGTACCTTCCGTGATCACTATTTTATTGGAACTGAGATCCAAATGCGTCAGGCCATCATTGCTTGAAAGTGCAGCCATCAGATGTGTGAACCCATCGTTGGTAATACCGTTATGCTGTAGACTTAAATACGTCAAAATCTTTGTTCCATCTCCTCCGTACGTTGCTATGTTTTCAGCAAACAGTTTGATCCCTTTATCACCAATATCGTTGTTATCAAGTTCAAAGTGTGTAATTGCAGTACGACGCGACAGTATGTCTGACAGGCAGGCCATGCCCTCGTCCCCCATCTGATTGGACGACAACTTTAATTGCCTCAGAGACCTTGTACACTGACATAGCATTTCGACGATATGTAAAGCAGAACGATATGTAATTCCATTGTGGCTCAGATCTAAAGAATGCAATGCCGTGTTTACATCTCGATCACTTATAGGTACTTTAGCAATTGCGTCACCTATTTTGTTCCTCTGTAAATCAAGGACTTGAATATTGGAGCTTTTAAACAAAGATCCAAATAATTCGCAAGCATAAGCCCCAATATTGTTGTTTCTCAGTATTAGAGTTTCAAAATGTCGAATATTGGAGACTGCCTCAAGTATAGCGGTCGCCCCATCCACGCCTATCATGTTACTCCCAAGGTTCAAATGCTTTAGTGCATGGTTTCGCGTCAAAATAGCAGATAAGCTTATTGCACCAGGGTCACCAATAGTATTGCCCTCTAAATTTAAGTGTGTCAATGCGCTGTCTTCTAACAACAGCTCTCCGAGCTTAGCTATACTATTGGCATCTATGTCGTAACCTATTTTGTTGCCACCAATATTCAGTACGGATAGATACGGTATCTCTGCTTTGATAATAGGGACCAATATGTTCAAAGCACCGTCATCAATATTATTACCGTACAGGTTCAATGTCTTAACGGTAATAACCCCCCTTTTTCTTGCATTTTCTAACTCCGATCTAACCAAAAGAATAGCTCCATACTGCTCATTTTGGTCTGAAAGACGGATCTCTCTAACGTTTTTTATCACTTCAAAGCATACCATTGTTGTCTATAAACACTGACACAGCTCTCACCACTGCCACGCTACATAAATCAATAACCCCATGTCCCATTCGCTCCATAGTCAGGAGCACCAAATCCCGCGCCAGGATCTGGTGCATTATGGGCTTGCTCCCCGGCTCCACCTTGATCCCCGCCATCATCATATGGAGGGTTTTGATTAGGTACCGGTCTAAAGGGCCACAGTGGAGCCCCACTGTTGTGATCTAGGTAGCCCAACAAATCTAACAAGGCCATCATCATTCCTATCTCCTTGTCGCTCTCAGCACCAGGCAATGTACTTTGCGCCAATCTATCAACCAGAACGCTGGCTTCTGTTATCACATTTCCTTTGGTTTCTTCGGTTAATGTAAATGTTTTTGCGATCAAGTCATGAAATTGTCCTTCTAGGGTACGAGCCGTGTTTAAATGCAGTACTACCTTATTGGAACATTCGATCCTTGATTCTACAATTTCGCCGGTCTTTTGACTAAAATACATGATCAGCTTTTCGATCTGCTGGCTTTTTGCATTTTTAAAATATACCTCCTGTTTAAAAACCTCCTCCCCAAGGACTGCATAGGCAGCCACTACCTCATCATGATTTTTCACAGACTTTCCAATCAGCGCACCATAGTCTTTGTCCAAATATGCTCTATCTAATATTCCTCTGATATCAGCATCATCACGTAGGACCAATGCATCAGCTATGAGCTTAAATGTATTTGACAATTCCCAAGTTGGAGACAGCAAATGAATAGACCCATGTAACGTCAAAAATTGCTCGTGCATAGCATATACAGCTACTAGTACCTTAGAAGCCACGTCTACTTGATATTCTTTCGCGACTTTCCACAAATTGATAAAATTTGTGTCATGCCAATCACAGAGGCATTGAGGTATTACCCGCTCTACCATATCGTCACCGTAGCGTTGATATACATCCAGTACAAATTCTAGTGCCTTCTCAACGGTCCAAGCCTTTATCACATCACTAAACACCTCATATGTGAACGTATTAGCACAAATACGGATCACAATGTCTACAGCCTCCCCTCCCCCGTATTGAGAGGCAGTTTTTAGTACATCCAGTAAATCTCTACGATTGAAAAGTTCATTATGATAATGCACCTCTTTTTGAAATAGCTTTTGTTCTTCTTTCATCTTTTCATACTTTTCACGTCTCAACCTCTCCAACGCCTCTTCCGTACCAACTTCTATCCACTTCTTTTTGAACTCTTCAATCCTTTTAGGCTCTTCAGGTAAAAGTTCCGGACACTCCTCATATCGCTTCTCAACTTTTTCAATTATCTCCCCCACAAGTTTATCTGGTACAGAGACATCCAACCCACCTTGTTTTATAGTATCCACAAACTTGTTGCGAGCTAAAATCGCATTCACCACTTTCATACTCTCCGCTCTTTGATGGCTAATATGAAAGACAAGTAAATTGGTGTTTTGTTCAATGTAGTGTGGCAAAGTATCTTGCTCGGTAATCTGCTTAGAGATATCTAATCGATATTGTGAGGTCCTCATCACCATATCTTCATCAAACTTGTTACCATCAAGATATATCTCTCTGATTGTTCGATTTCCCTTTATCATCTTGCCTAATGCTTCTACAGCACACACCTCCGTTTCATTGATGTTGATGTGATTAAAGCTCATGTCTAAATGAAGCAAGGCGCTATCCTGCTCTAATACCCTCATCAGCCTTATGAAACCATCGTTCCCAATCTTATTATGTTGCAAACTCAGATGTGTCAAAGCAGTCGAAGCACCAGGTGTCGATTTCTTTAGTGCATCAACCAAAGCTTCAATTCCAGGATCACCTATCTGATTGTCATCAAGCTCTAGACGTTTGAGGGACGTTTTGTATCTCAATATCGGAGATAAAAAATATGCACCATCATCCCCTATTTTATTTGATGAGAGCTTCAGTTGTTCCAGAGATAGAGTATAATCCACCAGCATGGTAGCGATCGCTTGTATCGACTCGCCTCTGATATCGTTTTTGCTTAAATCAAGGTAGCGCAAAGCAGTATTGCTAAACTCTTTTTTTGCTAATATGCTTACAACATTATCACCTACTTGATTGTCCCGTAGGTCAAGAGTAGCAAGATTTGAATCTTTAAGCAAAGCAACAAGCAATTCAGCTATTTCTTGACCTATGCGATTGCTTCTTAATACCAACCCTTCAACAGAAGGTATGTGTGAGACCGCTTCAATTATAGTTTTTGCTCCTTCACTTCCTATTCTATTATCACTCAGATCCAAATGCTTCAGAGCCCTATTTCCACAAAGTGCTACCGCTAAGCTTATCGCACCCAGTTCACCGATTAGGTTTCTCTGAAGATACAGATGAGTCAACCCACCATTCTGTTGAGCGTCTTGTTGCAACAACCCCCCAATGTGGTGAATGCCTTCCTCCGTTATGCGATTACCGCTCAAATCAAGTACGGATAAAGAGCGCACCTTATCCCTCATGAGTGACACAGCTTCTTTAAGAACAGTGTCATTTATATCGTTGTTAGATAGATTCAAGTTGAGCCCTTCATCCAAAAAAGGGTCACCTTTTGAAGGCAGGGATCGAAGCTTAGACGATAGCACAACGTTTAGACCTTCCCCACAGTGTTGATGTGACATGTCAATCTTAGTCACGGCAATTTTTGCTTTTGTTACAATTGTGTTTCATAATATCACACTTAATTGCCCTGTAAAGGATCATGACTTCAAACACCTACTGCCAATTCACATATCTTGAAAGCAGTCTTCTGATGCCTGGAGTAGAACACATCAGCACATACTTTTGTTTCAAAACCGTGCTAAATCTTTTGACAAATTTGTAGAAATACGCAAGATCGGGGCAATTAGAGTATGTCCGCAAATTAATTGGAATGAAAAAAATTCGGGCAAAAGTAGTATGTTAAGTTGTTGGCAAAAACAGATGGATGCCCGTTTTCACGGGCATGACAAAGGAGGGAGCGGGCATGACAAAGGAAGTGGCAGAATGGTAGAGAAGAGGAGCGGAATGGTAGAGGAGGAGTACGGAAGTAACAAAGGGGGAGCGTGGATGACAAAGGAGGGAGCGGAATGGTAGAGAAGAGGAGCGGCAAAGGAGGAGAGGCGTAGGATGAAGGAGAGATGCGCATGACAAAGGAAAGTGCATAGAGTGATAGAGCAGACCCACCAACATATCTCATATTTGCGGACAGGCTCTTATATCAAGTTTCAGATTAAATCAGGCAAATGGATTTGAGGATGAGCCTGCGTAAGCGTATTGCAATACATGCGCAGAGCCGAGTTTCACAAAATCCGTTTTGAATCATTTAAAAATGAGATTTGGTATTAGCTCTTCAAATCAATAGACATATTTCTCTTACAGTAATATATCTAGTGGCACGTACATAATTATGCGCTATTAAATGATACAAATTACTCTTAAAGACCAAACCGTCAAAACGTATGCCGCTCCTGTAAATGGAATGGATATCGCTTCGTCTATCAGCCCGTCGTTGGCTAAAAAAGTGGTTGCCAGCAAAGTCAATGGACAACTCCAGGACTTCAGACAGCCTATCGCTACGGATGCAACAGTGGAACTTATCACGGTTGATTCGCAGGAAGGGCTTGAAATCTTAAGGCACGACTCAGCCCATGTGCTTGCTCAAGCAGTGAAAGAACTATTCCCAACGACACAGCTAGTCATTGGACCAACCATAGAAAATGCGTTCTATTATGATTTCGCAACCTCACACCACTTTACTCCCGAAGATCTGAAAAGCATCGAAGAAAAGATGAAAGAGATTGTTAAACTTAATCTGCCGTTTCACTTTTCGACTATGTCAAAAGATGAGGCAATCGATTATTTCCTCACAGTCGGAGAACAGTACAAGGTGGAAATCATTCGAAATATACCAGAGACCCATGTCACCATATATTCACAGGGCAATTTCGTCGACCTGTGCCGCGGCCCACACGGACAATCAACCGGTATGCTCAAAGCCTTCAAACTGATGAAAACCTCCGGATCATATTGGCGAGGTGACAGCAAAAACCAACCCCTTCAAAGAATATATGGAACTGCCTGGGCTACACAACAACAATTAGAGGAGTATCTACATTACCTCCAGGAAATCGAAAAAAGAGACCATAGAAAAATAGGCAAAGCAATGAACCTATTTCACTTTCAAGAGGAAGCTCCTGGGTTTGTCTTCTGGCATACCAAGGGTTGGACTTTGTTTCAGACTCTCCTGAATCACATCAGAAACGCACAACGGGATTACCTTGAAGTTAACACCCCAGAGCTCCTATACCAAAGCCTATGGGAAACGTCAGGACACTGGGAAAAGTTTAAAGACAACATGTTTATCGCAACAGTCATGGGCGAAGACAAACATTGCGCTCTAAAACCGATGAGCTGCCCAGGAGCGGTACAGCTATTTAAACATCTTAGTCCAAGCTATAAAGACCTTCCGATACGTCTCGCAGAGTTTGGTAAAGTATTTCGATATGAACCGTCCGGAGCTTTACACGGCCTGTTCAGATTAAGGGGATTCACTCAAGATGATGCACACATATTCTGTACAGAAGAACAAGTGCAATCTGAGTGCTACAAGATGTCTCACCTCATTTTGCAAGTCTATCGTGACTTTGGCTTTGACAATGTATCACTAAAGCTTGCAGATAGACCACAAAACAGAATAGGTACAGACGAAATATGGGATAAAGCCGAACATGCACTCCAACAGGCTATCATCGACATAGGCTTACCTTACACTGTCAACTCTGGAGAAGGTGCATTTTACGGCCCCAAAATTGAGTTTGTACTAAAGGACGCAATAGGAAGAGATTGGCAGCTTGGCACAATACAGGTCGACTTCAACCTACCACAGAGATTTGATGCACATTACACAAGCCATGAGGGGCTCAAGCGACATCCAATCATGATACACAGAGCTATGCTTGGTTCTATAGAAAGATTCATAGGTATGGTATTAGAACACCATATGTCGGTGCCGCTACCGTTTGCCCCCGTTCAGGTTGTCATAGCTACGATCACCAACACTAGTGAAATTGCAGACTACGCTTCTCATGTACAAACTTTAGTTAATCAAAGCGGTATCAGAACAGAATTAGATCTTTCCTCTGAAACGATTAACTATAAGATACGTAAACATATGGTGGCTAAAGTGCCCATAGTAGCTGTGTTGGGACAAAAAGAACTTCAAAATCAGTCGGTCTCACTTCGTATTCTTGGTAAAGAGTCTCAAGAAACACTTGATTTACAAGATTTTATACGTAAATTAAAAAAAGATATAACAATGCATCAATAAACTAGGAGGTTTACTATAACAGCTAGCAACAAAAACTCTACTCGCATCAACTACGAAATTTCATCACCTCAAGTTCGTTTGATAGACACGGATGGCTCCATGCTTGGCGTGGTCGCAATAAAGCAAGCCATAGAGTTGGCAGAAACAAAAGATCTGGACCTCGTGGAAATCGCTCCTGGTGCTTCGCCCCCGGTTTGCAAGATTATGGACTTTGGTAAGTACAAGTATGAAATACAAAAGAAAGCCCATATAGCGAAAAAAAAGCAAAAGAGTGTCGAACTTAAGGAAGTCAAGGTCCGGCCTAACATTGCGGAGGGAGACTACACCACTAAATTGAGGCAAGTCAAAACCTTCATAGAAGAAGGCAACAAAGTCAAAATCTCCTTACAGTTTAGAGGCAGAGAAATTACACATAGCGAGATAGGCTTTGATGTTGTCTCACGGTTTATAAGAGACACGGCTGATATTGCCAAAGTTGAGTCTCAACCGACCTTAGAAGGCAAGCAAATTACCACTGTAATCGTTCGGTTGTAGCTTAGAGCCTGTCCGCAAATTAATTGGAATGAAAAGAATTCGGGCAAAAGTAGTATGTTAAGTTGTTGGCAAAAGCAGATGGATGCCCGTTTTCACGCACTGCTGTCCGGGGAAAATTTTTTATTAAAATTAAATATTTTTTGCATTGGTATTATTCCTCCTCTCATGTAG
>NZ_SCFA01000095.1 GCF_004210275.1 Rickettsiales endosymbiont of Peranema trichophorum | reverse complement strand
GATGTGGAGAAATTTAAGCTGTACATCTCAAGCTATATCATACAAAGCGGCAGCTACTTTGATTTTAACAAGAACACACCTGAGCAGGTATTTCATGTGTTTATATTGGGTCTTGTGGTGGGGCTTAGAGGAGAGTACGACATTCAATCAAACAAAGAGGCGGGTTTAGGGAGATGCGACGTAGCCTTAATACCAAAGGATATCACTAGAGCAGCTATACTTTTAGAGTTTAAGATCAGTGATAACCTAGAGACCCTTCATGAAAAAGCTGAGGAGGCCTTGAAGCAAATCAAAGAGCGTCAGTACATAGAGATGTGCAAGCAAAAGGGGGTCAAGGAGGTTTTAGCAATAGGCCTTGCATTTTGCGGTAAGCACATGGAGCTGGTGTATGATACCGTTGTCAGCTTTGGTGACTAGGGTCTGTCTTGAATCATGAACAAATGATCACTAAATGTTTGAAATACGGTCCTTTTGTGTTATAAGGCTATGGTTTCTGTTTACAGAGTGTCTTAACACGACAGTCAGACTCTTTGAAACAACTGGCATTAAATTAATAAGTGAGGTGTACGCGTGCCGTCTTTTTTAGAGACTATAGAGGCTATATATTGGTTTGCAATAGTAGTCTCGATTATCGTGTTTATTCATGAATTTGGACACTATTTCATTGCCAGATGCTGTGGAGTGAAGGTCGAGACGTTTTCAATAGGCTTTGGTAAGGAGCTCTTTGGTTTTACAGATAGTCGTGGTACCAGATGGAAATTATCGCTGATACCTCTCGGCGGATATATTAAGATGTTAGGTGACGATATATCTGGTCCCGGAGAGCTGGAAAGTATGGGCAATATTCCTGAGTTTGATATAGCGCGTTCATTCTATCATAAACCGTTATGGCAAAGAGCTAGTATAGTTGCTGCAGGTCCACTTGCAAATTACGTTTCTGCGATTTTAATACTTGCAATCTTGGTTTTTGCTAACGGTAAAGTTCTGATCCTTCCAGAAATCGGTGGGGTTGCTCAAAACAGCCCAGCTGAGCTGGCAGGAATAAGGCCTGGAGATATTGTCAGCTCCGTAAACGGTACAGAAATTAAAAGTTTTACTGAGATACAAGAGCATCTACTCCTTAACATAGGAGAGCCAGTAAAATTAGAAATAATCAGGAATTCGTTGCCGATTGAAGTGGCTATCACACCACAGATCCCAAAGGCTAAGGAGGGTGAAGACACCGTCAAAACAACTCCAATTTTGGGTGTCACAGCCACAGGAAAATTTGAAAAAATCCAATACAACATTTTCGAATCATTTGTGGATGGAACGAGAGTCGCAATGAATGTGTCTAGGATGATGTTAAAGGGTTTATATCAGATGCTGTCGGGCAACAGAGCGATAAATGAAATTGGTGGCCCTATAAAAATAGCCCAGTATTCCAGAAAATCTGCTGAAGGTGGCATAGCAGGAGTTTTATCGTTGATAGTGATACTTTCTATCAACCTTGGTTTATTAAATCTCTTTCCAATTCCTGTACTTGATGGTGGACATCTTGCTTATTACATGATTGAGCTGGTAATTGGGAAGAGCTGGTCTCAAAAAATACAGCCGTATTGGGCAAGTTTTGGCCTGTTGATATTGATAGCATTAACATGTTTTGCATTTGTTAATGACATTAGGTCTTTATTTACATCTTGATAATACTGTGAAAAGTTGTATTCTCAGCAATCATTAATGAAGCAGTAAGCCTGGAGGTTCGATGAAACGCTTATTTTTGTGTCTTGTTACTTGTGTAATGTGGTGCAGTTTTGCCTGTGCGCAGGGCATACAGAAAATTGAAGTGACTGGTAACAGTAGGATTTCTGTATCTACTGTAGAAGCATATCTAACTATTAAACACGGCGATTTAGCAACACAAAACCAGATTGATGCCTCTATCAAAAGCTTGTTTAGCACCGGTTTCTTTTCAAATATCAAGATATATACGAAGGATTCAATACTGTTTGTAGAATTGGAGGAAAATCCAATTATTAGTAAGATTGCTTTTGAAGGCAATACTAATATTAAGGATGAAGACTTTGCCAAAGAGCTTGGAATGAGTTCAAGATCGGTATTTTCTGGTTTGAAGCTTCAAAATGATCTGAAAAGAATGGTCTCGATGTACCAAAGAAGGGGTTATTATAACGTCGTGATAGAACCAAAGATAGTGAAGCTAGATCAAAATCGCATAGATCTGGTGTATGAGATCAGGGAAGGTATATTAGCGAAGATCAAAAAAATTTCCTTTATAGGTAATAACGATTTTACCTCCAGTAAGTTGAGTAATGTACTGTTTTCAAAAGAATCGAGATGGTATAGATTTTTCTCTTCTGTGGATGTATATGATAAAGATAAGCTCATCTTAGATCAGGAGCTGTTGAGGGAGTTTTATTTAAACGAAGGTTATGCAGACTTTGAACTGCTGTCGACACACGCTGAATTGACTCCAAAGAAGGACGCATTCATAATCACTTTCAACATACACGAAGGAGCGGTTTATAAATTTGGGGACGTGACCATAATTAGTAAAATACCTGGCATAGATCTTGAGCCTTTGTATAAGCTGCTGACATTTAAAAAAGGAACTAACTTTAATCAAAGCTCTGTAAATTCTACTATAGATGCGATTACAGATCATCTCGGTGACAATGGTTATGCTTTTGTTGATGTGGATTATGACGTCATGAGAGAAAGGGATCAGAAGATAGCGAACGTCAATATTACCATCAATGAGACTTACAAGACGTACATTAACAAAATTAACATAAAAAATAACACTAGAACACTAGACAAGGTCATAAGGCGTGAATTTAGAATAGCTGAAGGTGATCCATACAATGCTACTAAGATATATCGTTCAAATCAAAGAATTAGAAACTTGGGATTCTTTAATGCCGTGAACTTTAAAAACACTAAAACCACGGATGAGGAAGACAAGGTGGATGTGGAAGTAGAAGTTGAGGAGCGCTCTACAGGGACGGTAAACTTTGCCGTTGGTTATAACACTTCCATAGGTGCTTTAGGTAGCATAGGTCTTGCAGAAACTAACTTTTTAGGAAAGGGACAGCAAGTTAGCATCGATATAATGAGAGCCCAAAAGGATTCAGAGATTGTCTTTAGTTTTACTGAGCCCTACTTCATGGATTATCCGCTGACAGCTGGATTTGACATTTTCAACTCTAACCAAAGCAGGATGAAAAGAAGCTCATTTAACAGCACAACCTCTGGCTTGGTTTTGAGGTTAGGGTATAACATCACGGAATACCTATCCCATGGTGTTAGATATTCTGCTAAGGTAGCTAGGACCTCTCACGTTCGTAACAATGCTACAGAGTTGATCAAAGATGATAGGGGTAATGTATTTACATCTTTGGTAGGGCACACGCTTACCTATGACAGAACAGACGATAGCTTATCTCCAAGTAGTGGTTATATGCTGAAGTTAAGCCAAGACGCAGCAGGATTAGGGGGCCAGTCGTTTTATGTTGATAACAAACTGGTTGGTGCGTTTTACCGTCCTCTTTACAAGCGCGACGTAATTTTTAGTGCTGTTGCGAGGACTGGATACATTACGGGATGGAATGGCAAGCGTGTAAGGTTAAGCGATCGCTACTTCATAGACAATGACCAGATGAGAGGGTTTGATTTTATCGGACCTCGTGACAGAAAGACCAAGGAAGAACTTGGGGGCAACATATTCCATAGCCTGACGCTTGAGGTTGGATTCCCTGTAGGCCTTCCGAAAGAGAGTGGGTTAAATGGATTTGTGTTCTCTGATTTTGGTACGTTGTACGGGATAGACATGCCAAAGGGCACAAACAGATCCAGTGTATACGATGATCACTTTCTGAGGGCTTCGTATGGTCTTGGAATTCGTTGGACTTCAGCGATAGGTACGATTACCATAGACTATGGTATTCCATTTAGAAAGAAGTCCTATGATTCGGTGAGATACTTTAGAGTGAGTATCGGCAGCGGAATGTAATAACGCGTTAATTAACTTTGTGAGGTTTTATGTATAATTTGAAAAAAGCACTTGTTTTATTTTGCTGCTTATATGCTGCTCAAGTTCAAGCAGCCACAAAAGAGATAGCAATCGTAGATATTCAAAAATTGATGCAGCAAGCAAAGGTGATACAAGACATATCAAACCAGATCAATAAAAAAGTGGACGTTTTAAGGGGTAAGTCTACAGTCAAGGAGAAAGAGTTTAAAAAGCGTTCTACGGATTTGGAAGGTCAAAAGAAGCTACTTTCACAAGAAGCTTTTGAGGAAAAATACTCAAAGCTTGTAAAGGACGCCGAAGAGTTCAATAAGGTAAGTTATAGTGAACGCGTTGCTATTGATAAGGCTTCTGCAGAAGCTTACGGTGCAGTTGAAGGCAAGGTATCTGAGATAGTCAAAAAGATAGCTGCAAGGGATGCTGTTCAGATCGTATTGTACAGGGAGCAGACAGCTTTTGCCTCTCAGGAACTTGATATTACATCAGAAGTGCTTCAAGAGTTAGATGCAGTGATGCCTGCGCTTCCTGTGGACTTCAACAAGAAGGATAACACTGCTGGCAAATAACACCAAATTTCAGATTCGATTAGGCAAATGGATTTGAGGATGAGGCTGCGTAAGCGTATTGAAATAGCTGTACATAGCGGAGTTTCACAAAATCCGTTTTGAATCATTTAGAAATGAGAATTGGTGTAACATCTGGTTGCTTTCTGATGCTGTACTAGGGCTACAAGCGTATTAACTATTATTAACTATAAGATACTGCGGGAATAACATGAAAATTCACTTTCAATCCATAGGACAACTCGATCATAGCGGTGATAAGGTAAAGATTTGTTTGGTGACGGACAAATTGGCATTGCCGCAAAGTGTTGCCAGCATATACGGTGGCGATATTCTTACCAAGTTTGTAAAGATCGATCAGAGCTTTAATGGAAAAGTAGGTCAAATTGGTATGATAATGCCAGGAGCGCAAAATCTTTCGGGTATCATCGTAGTCGGCATAGGAGACCCTAGGAAGTTGACTAAGCAGGAGTGTCTAAATATCGGCGGGAAGATCACGACATACCTTAACAAATTAAAACTGTCTGATTCGGATCTCATAATAGAGCCTGTGGATGGTATGGATGATGTGATGCTTGCAGCACAGCTTTGTGTTGGTATGAGGTTAAACAATTATACCTTTAACAAGTACTTCGTGGACAAGAAGGATAAGCATCAGCTGACTCTACAGAAGGTAACGGTATATACAAACAGTGCTGAAAAAGTCTCCCAAACCTTTAAAAGCGAAGATCATGTTATAGATGGTTGCATGCTTGCTCGGGATTTGGTCTCAGAGCCACCAAACGTTATCTATCCTGAATCATTAGCGATGAGGTGTAAAGAATTGGACAAAATGGGTCTCAAAGTCACTGTTATTGATGAGACAGAGATGAAGAAGTTGGGAATGAACGCTCTTTTGGGGGTTGGTCAAGGTAGCGTCAAAGAGTCAAAAATGGTGATAATGGAATGGAATGGCGACGCTAGTAGTGATCAAAAACTAGCATTTGTTGGCAAGGGTGTAACGTTTGACACTGGGGGTATTAACTTAAAGATTAATGCAAGTATTTCAGATATGAAATACGATATGGCGGGTGCTGCGACTGTGATCGGCTTAATGTATGCTTTAGCTGCAAGGAATGCAAAGGTAAATGTCATAGGTGCTGTTGGTTTAGTTGAAAACATGCCATCTGGAAGCGCACAAAGACCAAGCGATGTTGTAACGTCAATGTCTGGTCAGACTATTGAAGTAGACAACACTGATGCAGAGGGAAGATTAGTGCTTGCAGATGTGCTATGCTATGTTGAACGACAGTACAGTCCAGAGTTAATAGTTGACGTGGCCACATTGACTGGTGCGATTGTCGTAGCACTTGGTGATGGTGGGCATGCTGGTCTTTTCTCGAACGATGACCTCTTATCAGAACAAATATTTAAAGCAGGTCAAGATACGGGGGAGCTTGTATGGAGGATGCCTATGAGCGATCACTATGACAGGCAGATCGATTCACAAATAGCGGATGTTAGAAACACTGCGATTAGCTCTACTTTAGGTGGTAGTAGTATTACTGCAGCTCACTTTCTCAAGAGATTTGTCAGGAAATCAAAGTGGGCACATTTGGATATAGCAGGAATGGCTTGGAATAAGAGGCACGTTGACTATATACCAAAGGGTGCATCTGGCTTTGGCGTAAGGTTGCTTAACAAGCTCATCTTAGACAATTACGAGTAGACTGGGTTTTTCAGAACAACGACTGTTCCAGCTAGCATGTCATGGATCGCTTGATTCTTTTGTGTGACAAGCGCTGTCATAAATCCTAGACATGCTGGTGCTGTGGATATCGTGTAACCCAGAAATCTTACTACGCATTGTTTGACGCTAGGGATTTGGCCGGTCCTTGCGTCTACGATCATACACTTTGTAAGAAGTTTGCCTGGTGTTGCTCCAGCGAGTCTCCAAAATGTGATGATGACAGGACCAAAAAGCATCAAGGAGGAGATGAGCACCATCAATAATCTTGTGAATACTCCATGTACATACAACAGATGAAGCATATCGAGAATACTATAACCAGGTTTTGTGCTTGCATCGATGTTGGCTATCATATCTAGCCCTGTGACATTACCGTATATAAGGTATTGAACATAGTCTACACAAAGGCCCACAACCATACCGATACATACGGTGTCTATGATTGCAGCGATCATCCTTCTATGAAGGGTCGCAAGTATATACTTCTTTCCATCAATGGTGACTGTATTATCGTAGTTGTTATGAATTCCTACTAAGCGTGCTAATTCCATTCATATACCTTTGTAATGTTGTTGGTATACTGACAGTGTGATCGCTATTTTGATAATTTTCAAGTATTGCAATGATCGTTCTTCCTATTGCTAAGCCAGAACCGTTTAAGGTGTGGACCATCCGATTCTTGCCAGTCCTGAGATCCTTATACCTTGCCTTCATTCGTCTTGCTTGAAAATCCAAGCAATTTGAGCAACTTGAAATCTCTCTATAGCATTTTTGAGCAGGTAGCCACACTTCTATGTCATATGTTTTACTGGATGAGAATCCTAGATCTCCTCCACATAAGAGCATGACTCTGTAAGGAATCTCCAATCTTTGTAGTATCGTTTCTGCGCAGTGCAACATTCTTTCATGCTCTGTCTTGGAATCGGTAGCGTTTGTGATACTCACTAACTCCACCTTTGAAAATTGGTGATTTCTTATCATGCCCCTGGTATCTCTTCCGGCACTTCCTGCTTCTGATCTAAAGCATTGTGAGTAAGCTGTGTACCTTAACGGAAGCTTGTGTTCTTCCAGAATTGTGTCGGAGACAATATTGGTCAGAGGTACCTCTGCTGTAGGTATGAGGCGTAAACCTTCCCTTGTTAAAAAACTATCGATATCAAATTTTGGCAATTGTCCTACGCCAAACATTGCTTCGTTTTTAACAAGTAGGGGAGGGGTGACCTCTGTATATCCAAATTCTCTTGTATGAATATCAAGCATGAAGTTGGCGAGTGCTCTTTCCATCATTGACAGTTGATCGAAAAGCATCACAAACCTGGAACCCGAAACCTTTGCACCAAGATCAAAGTTCATTTGCTGTAAATATTCCCCGAGCTCGTAATGATGAAGGGGCTCAAACTCAAAATTCCTGGGAGCACCATGTTTGTTAATTTCGATGTTGCTTGCTTCATCTATACCATGTGGTACATCTTCATCTGGAATATTTGGAATACTGCTCATGAATTCTTGAAACTCTGCATGCTTCTTGTTGGTCTGTACTTCCAATAGCGCTATTTCTTTCTTAACCCTTTCAGCATCTTCCATAAGGCTTCGAATTTCCCTCAAACTCCTACCTTTTTGTAGTCCGATTTCTTTCGCTATATCGTTCATTTTGGATTGGTGCTGCTGGAGTTTTGTTTCATGCTCACGCAAGTCTCTGTCCAGCTCCAGAAGTCTCTCTGATATGTTAAAGATCCCTCTTTTTGCCATACAGCCTTCAAAGTACTCCTTATTTTGTCTAATCCACTTGATGTCATGCATAACAATGTTCCTCTTCAATTGGTGTGATTGAATGTGCCTCGCTGATACTTTTCCACGATTTTAGATGCTAAGATCGATATCTCATACAACATAACCATAGCTGTACCTAAAATCACATGGCTAACCACATCAGGTGGAGTAATAATCGCAGCAATGATGAAAAAAAAGACTATCATGTGCTTTCTATAGACCACCAGGAAGTTTGTTGTGATTATACCAAACTTGCACAATAGAAGTATGAACACTGGCAACTGTAGTACTAAACCGCATCCTATCATGACGTTAAGCATAAAGTCCCAATATTGGTCCAATCTAGCTTCTAGGAGTATCGGTAGAGACTGTCCGTGTCCCGGGCTTTCAAAGCTTAAAAAGAATCGACATGCCAGCGGTACTATCAAATAATACCCAGAGGCTCCACCTATCAAAAACAGCAAATGAACAAAGATCATCAAGTATGCAATTGTTCTTTTTTCGTGTTGATATAGTCCTGGTGCCACAAAAGCATATACTTGATAAGAGATATATGGCAGCGACATCATAAACCCTGCATAGCAAGCGACTTTAAAATGCATTAAAAAAGCGTCCATTAAGCCGGTAAAAATCAGCTTTCTACCATCGCTAAATCGATATGACAATGACAATGGTTCTGTTAGCATTGATAGTATGGATTCTGCAAAGTAGAAGGAGCCTGATACGCTGATCGCTAATGTCAAGATCGATAGAAACAAGCGAGTGCGAAGCTCAGATATGTCCTTTTGATAACGTGACTTGAAATCTCTTACAAAGTTTTCAACCATTTACTTTGTATTTTTTGTGGTTGAACCATTAAATGTGTTCATCTGGTCAAAAAACTCGGCGTTATATTTGGACATACGCAGCTTGTCTATGAGAAACTCGATTCCGTCAATGGTGCTCATAGGACTTAAGATGCGTCTGAGTACCCATGTCTTTGCAAGAACAGACTTCTCAACCAAAAGATCTTCTTTTCTTGTACCAGACTTAGCGATGTCAATGGCTGGGAATATTCTCTTATCGGAAATTTTTCTATCTAGTACTATCTCTGCATTTCCTGTTCCTTTAAACTCTTCAAATATCACTTCATCCATCCTTGAACCAGTCTCAATTAATGCGGTAGCGATGATAGTAAGAGAGCCACCTTCTTCTATATTACGAGCAGCCCCAAAAAAGCGCTTTGGTCTTTGCAGTGCGTTAGAATCAACCCCACCACTTAGCACCTTGCCAGAAGAGGGAGCGATGTTGTTATACGCTCTTGCAAGTCTTGTGATAGAGTCAAGAAGTATAACAACGTCCTTCTTATGCTCTACAAGTCTTTTGGCTTTCTCTATCACTATCTCTGCTAGTTGGACATGTCGCTGAGCTGGCTCGTCAAATGTGGAGCTAACAACTTCTCCACGTATTGATCTGGACATATCCGTCACTTCCTCAGGACGTTCTCCTATCAAGAGCATGATGAGAATGGCTTCTGGGTGATTCTCAGTGACGGCTTGCGCGATGTGTTGCAGAAGCATGGTCTTTCCCGTTCTAGGAGGGGCGACTATAAGAGCTCTTTGCCCTTTACCTATTGGTGCTACAATTTCAATTACTCTTCCGCTTAAATCTTTTGATGGTTTAGCTGGGTTTTCAAGGCTAAGCTTGGAATCTGGATAAAGTGGGGTCAGATCGTCAAAATGTATTCTGTGATGGATTTTAGAAGTTTCTAATCCATTGACTTGATTGATTTTGATAAGCGCAAAGTACCTCTCACCCTTTTTAGGCGCACGTATTGGACCAACAACAGTATCTCCATGTCTTAAGCCGAACCTTCTAACTTGATGGTGTGACACATACACGTCGTCGGTGGCTGCAGCATAATGCCCTTCTTGGGATCTGAGGAACCCATAACCCTCATGACTTATTTCAAGCACACCTTCACCTATCATTATGCCGCCTTTGTCTGCGAGGCGTTTTAGTATGGTGAAGATAAGATCATTTCTACTAAAGCTACTTGGGTTTTCTACTTCTAAAGACTCCGCTAAATCTAACAACTCATCGGGTGACTTTCTTTTAAGGTCTTTGAGATAAAAAACCATTTCAAAGTCTTGTGAAAGCTGCGTGTCTTGAGCAGCATGTCCCTGATCATCTGAGTCATTGTCATGATGCTCTGAAGACCCCCTTAACCTATGTTCCTCTTTAGAAGGGGAGGGTGGCATGTCTTGAAATAAATCTTTGGAGACATGCGGGCTGCTTTTATACTGCCTTCTTTTTATCCTTCTTGGAGCTTGATTCGTCTTAAATTTAGAGTCCTGATTGTTATTCGAATTGTAGTCCAAATGCTCCGAATCATTTGAATAGTTGTCATCTATGACCATTAACGTGAAACCTTTATAGCTGTTTAATTGAAGCTAAGCAAGACAGTCCTGAAAGAAAAAATACAAATAGCACGAACGTCAAATTACAAGTTGCCATGTATACAGCAAAGTCCCGCTAGAGTACAGCACTACGTAATAGTGCAAACCTTAGTACATCACCTAAAATAGCTTTGATATGCGATATGTCAACTACTTTTCATACATTTCAAATGTTATTTTTATGGTATACTGGTCCTAGGGGTAACAAAACGGGATAGAATAAATATGGCACAAACGCAAGAGAATGAATTAAGAATGGAAGTAGCAAGGTTATTACAAACAGCACAATCTCTACAACAAGAAGTACAACTCCTACAAAAGCGCTATGCAGGCATGGAGCGAAAGATAACTGTACAGTCAGTCACGATTAATGAGCTTATTAAAACGTTAGATAAAGGAGGCTGCAGCTCTGGGTTGTACTGGAAGTACATAGGTTACACAGCTGTATCATTAGTCGGGTTAGTTGTGTTTCCAGGATTCTTCTACAAGGTTTGGAAGTACTATTATAAACCATCAGTGGGCACTAAGGGGCCTGAGGTTCAGGGCGAAGGAGATAATGGCAATAATAACAATGATGGTAATGATAATAAGGATGATAGAGGAGATAGTGGATGGGGTGAGAATGAGAAGAAGGAGGAGGAGAAGGAAGCAGCAGAAAGCTCTCTACAGAAGCAAGCATTGCGTGCTTCTTCAGTAACATCACTGTTACATGGTGCTGCTTCGATGCCTATGTTGCATCATACGTCAAGTGTAGTAAGCACAGAACAGCAAGAGGGAGAGCTTCATCGTACGCATACTACATTATCAGGAGTACCACGTGGTCGTTACGTGTCTCCAAGAAAAAGGAGCGCCGTAGAGCTCAAGAAGGCCGAGTTGTTAAAGCAGCAAGAGGATACTTCTTCAGGGACCCCCACTTCCCGTACAACTTCATGCACAACAATGGTTCTGTATGGAGAGGATAAACTATGTCTAGACAGTATGAACTCGCAGCCATCACAATTGCCACATGATTCCCTTAACTCTGAGCCTTCAACATCTGGAAACGATGGCAATGCTGCTATTGTCTCTCCACAGGGCTTAGGAGATGGGGGTTCTGAGGTTATTGAGTATTCAGACAGTATAAGCTCACACCCATCACAAACATCGCAAGCTTTCCAAAACCTTGATCTGAATTTGGATATTCCAGATAATGGAGAGACCAATGATGTTATACCCCCAGTAGCACCAGCATCCTCTCTGTTGCGACAACGGCAAGTTGTCCAGGAGCAGATCGACTGGAATAGTGCTGCGAACAGTGGCGCTCCTGTTGCTCCACTTCCAGCACCGCAATCAGATGGGCCAGAACCCGATCTTATTCAGTTTAGCAGCGATAGCGACAGTGCGGATACTGAAGGCTTGAACGATCCAAATACTCAAGAACCTGAAGTTCAAGCACCTGGACCTCAAGTGCCTGAAGGCTTCGCTGACTAGGACGACTGTGGTTAAGATCTCTCGAGGTCTAGGTTATGGTAATTTGCTACACCTACTTTAGAACACCCCGCAATATATAACCTTTGCTTCGTACAGTTTGTAAAAACTCTGGTATGCTTCTTGCTTTCTCTAGCTTCTTTCTTAATCGAGCAACGGTCACGTCAATACTGCGATCGGTGACATTAGGAAAGTGTATGTGAAACTCGTTCCTATAGACTGTATTGCCGGATTTTTTAGACAGTATCTTTAATAATTGCACTTCAGTGCTTGTTAATTGTACAGGAATGTTATTGCGATAAAGGCAACCCTCTCGCATATAAAAAACGAACTGGCCAAAGTGGCACTCGTTAAGATGGTGTTTGTCAGCGTGTCGTTTTAAAACATTCTTAATTCTAAGTACTAGCTCTTTTGGTTCAAATGGTTTCTCTAGGTAGTCGTCTGCACCACTCTCCAAACCGCATATTCTATCATCTACGTTCCCAAGGGCTGTGAGAAGTATTATGGGGGTGTTGATCTTTGGTGTGGCCCGTCGTAGAAATGATAGACCACTTTCGTGAGGCATCATAATGTCAAGGATGATAATATCAAAGACGCACTGAGTAAGATACCACTCACACTCTTTAATACTTGCTGCTGTAGACACAACGTATCCATGATTTCTAAGAAAAGCTGCTGTCAGTTCTCTTATAGCTTCTGTGTCGTCTACGATGAGTATGTGAGTTAACATAGTGAAGTACTTAATCTATCACCTGAGGCACTACGTAATATCCGTACTTGCTATTTGGAGCATTTTCTAATATTTCATCCTTGGTATTGGTGGTTATTACCTTATCTTCTCTTTGTGGTAATTCGCTAAAGATAACGCTACCAAGGGGTTCAACATCGTCAGTATTGACTTCTTGTAACTGAGACACCCAATCCAGTATCTTGTTAAGCTCGTCTTTATACGTCTCAAGCTCAGAATCTTGAATTTTTATACGTGCAAGATGAGCAATTTTGTTAACCAATTCGATACTGACTGACATATTAAAGTTTTGAAATATATTAAAATTTAATTTATGTTGTACAAAGATTTTTACGTTATTTCAAGATATGATTCACACAGATCATCATATATTTTTGCAAAAAATTAGAGAAATTAACCTAGTATACAGGCTAATGTCGATGGATATAGGCAACAAGAGAATAGGTACTGCGGTGTGTACTAGCAACATAGATATTGTTATTCCGCATAAGGTACTATTTAGAAGTGGTATCAAATCTGATTTGGACATGATCGTAAACGAAATACAAGTGCAAAGAATTGATGGGGTGGTTGTTGGGTTGCCGCTATCTAATGTTGGGCAAATGGAGGAGAATAGTCGTGCGGTGCAGAAGTTTACTATGATGGTTAGCGAGCGCATTGACACTCCGATAATATTTTACGATGAAAGATACACCACTAAAATGGCCCACTCTCTTCTAAAGATGGTGAACATGAAGCGCAAAAAGCGCCATGCTGTTGATGATCAGCTATCTGCATCGATTATCCTTGAAGGATTTGTTAATATGGCTAATTTATCACTTCAGACTGGTGTATTATAAATCCTTCTTAGTAATATATGATAATCGGCTGATATCTAATCCAAGAACAGATAAAGCTTCTGAGAAGTAAGCCGGCAGTGGCGCCTTAACGGTTATTGCTTTTTCTCTGTAGTTGATTTTTGTGACGTAAGAGTGCAAGTATAATCGTTCTTTGATTCCCTGTTGTAATGGTTGAGAGCCATATCGTTCATCGCCAAGAACTGGATGTCCTATGTGCAATGCGTGAAGCCGCAGTTGATGCTTTCTTCCAGTTTGAGGTTGAAATTTTACCAATGATACTTTGTCTTTGAGATATGCCAATACTTCATATAATGACAAAGATTCCAAGAGCTTTGGTTGCTCAACGTGTTCTGATCGTAAAAGTATCGGAGCTGTTATTTGGCCTGTCATAGGCTGTGGTACACCGTGTAGAATTGCAATGTATTCTTTACTCATCATATGATTTCTTATGGATTCAGATACTAAAGACGCTGCCTCCCTAGTTCTTGCAATGATCAACACTCCTGTTGTGTTACGATCCAGTCTATGAACAAGCCTTGGTCTTTCAGCTGCTTCAAATCTAAACTCATCCAATACATCATCTATTGCAATATGGACATTTGTACCGCCTTGTACAGACATTCCCTCTGCCTTGTTAAATGCAATAATGTCGGAGTCTTTATACAAGATTGCTTCTTTTAGCTTTTTGACAAGTTCCGTCTTATGCTTGTTTGAAATTACCTTGATATGAGGTGTGCTTGGTACTACAGTCAGCTCGCCAGGAAAAGAAATGTCCTGTTCCGCTTGAACTCTGGTGGATACATTCACCTTGAATCCATTCACTCTAATACGACCTTGGCGTACTAACTTTGCTACCTGTGTGAAGGTAACATGCGAAAGGTGGCGCTTAAACCACCTATCTATTCTGATGTTTTTGTCCGATTCCAAAACTTTTACGGTAGCAAGGGGCATCGATAGACTTGCACAAGCGTTATTTTTAGCTCCAACATATGCCTCTGTATGCACTGTGGTGCAAAAAAGCAAACAGCAAGATTACAGGTCGTTCACTCTCATAGCTCTCGCATGCACCAGAATCTTTTGTTTCAAATTTTCTGCCAATTGAGGGCTGACTTGTGAATCTGTCCACGTATTGCCCATTTTGATCTGTTTGAACGCTGAGACCTTTACAGCATCAACCCTAAGTTCGGGGCCTATGATCATGATGTTAAACTTAAATCTCTCCTTTGCCTTTGGATCTTTAGCATACCAGTCTGTTATTACTGTGCCACCAAACGGATCAGCTGAAAGCAAAGGCATGAAATGTACAGCATCTAAAACAGCGCGCCACAGGTAAGCGTTAACAGTAATGGCGTCGACCCTGGACTTATGAGTCTTAGAGTCACCTCCAAACAACACGATGCCGTTTTTGCCAGTTATCTTGCCTATTCTTTCTGCTTCTCGCTCTTCTTTGCTTTTGGGGTATTCTTGACTGTCATTTTTGCCGCTACAGCTGACTGTCAAAAAGGAGATAAGGATGGGGTAAAGAATTTTTTTCATAAACAATGGTTGTTGACCGCTAATATAAAGAGACATTATAATGGTTTTTTATACAAATATCAATAACTAATTAACTCTGGTGATAGGAACTTTATTTGGCTACATAGCAAAAAGGTATATGCTCTACCTTTTGATGGTACTAGGTGGAATTTGTAGTATCGTTTTTATGTTTGATTGCATGGAGCTATTAAGAATCGCATATGGAAACGAATTAGGCTGGTTGGTGCTTTTAAAGTTAGCAATGATGAAAAACTACAAGCATATACAGCAAGTATTACCATTTGCGATATGCATAGCGACCATAATGACTTACTCTTCTATCACTAAAACGTTTGAATTGATAGTGGCTAGGTGTTGTGGTGTCTCGGTTTGGCAATTTTTGTGTCCGGTGATTACGATTGCATTTATAGTGGGTATGGTAAATATTTTCATCTTTAATCCAATAGGTGCCAGCATATTGCACAAATATGAAAAGCTATATGCAACCCATTTAAAACGACAAACTAGCACTACTGTGATGGTATCGGCCAATGGTTTGTGGCTTAGAGATACGGTTGGTGACAACAACATAATAGTACATGCCACGAAAATCTCAGAGCACCAAAATAGGCTGCTGGACGTGATATTTTTTATTACAGATCAAGAGCATAAATTTGTTCAAAGAATGGACGCGGAGTACGCAGAGTTAGAGGAGGGAAGTAAATGGTGCCTACACAATGTTGACATAGTACAAGAGCAGGGTTACGTAGAGAGAACTGATGTAAATTGTATACCTACCAACATGAGCTTTGGACAGATCAAGGAGAGTTTGGTACACCCGGAGACGATTCCAATTTACAAATTACAGAGTTTTATAGAAGCTACAAAAAATTCCGGTTTTTCGACTGTTAGACACTTAAATTATCTATACAAAACCCTTTTATCCCCATTTTTTTACATTTCGCTTGTTCTAGTAAGTTTGTTCTTCTCGACCTCTATGCCTCGATTTTCCAAAACCGGTAGAAATATTACGCTTGGTATTATGTTTGGTATTGTGATATATTTCGTGTCGGATCTGATCAGTGCGCTTGGTATATCAGGCAGGATTCCTTTAATGCTTTCTTGTAGTGCGCCTACTTTGATATGCATGAGTATAGGGCTGTACTTGACTCTTCACTACGAAGATGGTTAAACAGCCAAAATTTATATCAATCAGTATTTCAGGAGGATATTTATGTTGTTAATAGACCAGGATAACGAACATAACCTTGCTACCTCATCTTCCAATCTTGTTCTTAAGGGTGTGAGGGAGATCAATATTGATAGGGCTGTGGAACCACTCTCTTTAAAGATGGAAATATATTCTAAAGAGCTTCTTACATTGTCATCGCTTGTTGGTACGCTCATGAGATTGGGGTTGGAGGTGGTCGATGCCGTTACAAAGTCAAGCGGACAGATATATTCTCATTCCTTACAGCTGAGGGTAAAGGATACAGTGCAGGTCACGGAGATCTCTGATAATGTTTTGGAAAGCATCAAGGTAGCACTACACTTGATTTGGTCTGGTACATTGGACGATGACGACTTTAATGCTACAATTGTTGAGTGTGATATTGATTGCGGTCAGGCTCTTCTTTTAAGGGCTTATGCTCAATATCTAAAACAGGTGAGCTTTGACGTACCAATTTGCGATATTATCACAACACTAAGAAACAATACCAAAGTAACGCGGCTATTATTGTCTCTTTTTTTAACAAAATTTGACGTTACAAAGTCTGTGTTAAAAGAAGACATCGAGGCACTGACAAGCACAATCAAGCTTGCCATTGCTGATGTACCGATAATCCGGGAAGAGAGAGCGTTGTATGCATACTTGGATTTAATTCTTGCGACGAAGCGCACAAATTACTTTCAGTTCAAAAGCCTAATAAATTTGGAGCATGCTCAAGCTCTGGAACAGTCTGACTTGTATGTATCGTTAAAAATTGCGATATCCGAAGTAAAAAGCTTTGACGTGCCTTTACCAAAACCTTTTGTTGAGATTTTTGTTTATTCTGCTGCATTTGAAGCGATACACTTGAGGGGAGGAAAAATTGCCAGGGGCGGTTTAAGGTGGTCAGAGCGTTTAGAAGATTTTAGAACGGAGATACTTGGTTTAATGAAGGCCCAACTAAGCAAAAACTCGATTATAGTGCCGACTGGTGCAAAAGGTGGCTTTATAGTAAAAAAAGTCTCTCCACAGGATAATGCCTATTTGGAAGAGGGTGTCAGATGCTATAAGATCTTCCTACAAGCCTTACTGGAGATTACCGACAATCTTGTGGAGGGTAAGGTAGTCCCACCAGAAGCTGTTGTAAGGTATGATGGGGACGATCCTTATTTGGTTGTCGCTGCAGATAAAGGTACTGCTTCTTTCTCGGACTATGCAAATCGGATTTCACTAGAACGTAATTTTTGGTTGGGAGATGCTTTTGCCTCTGGTGGTTCCGCTGGCTATGATCACAAAAAGATGGCTATCACTGCAAGGGGTGTCTGGATATCAGTAATGGAACACTTTCAATACTTAGGTATAGATCCAGAACAACCTTTTACTGTTGCTGGTATAGGGGGTATGTCTGGCGATCTTTTTGGTAACGGTATGTTGCTATCTAAAAACATACAGCTAGTTGCTGTGTTCAATCACAGCCATATCTTTTTAGATCCGCATCCAAATTTGGATGCAAGTTACCAGGAGAGAGTTAGATTATTCAAGCTAAAGCATGCTGGATGGCAAGACTATGACGCAAGCTTGATATCCAAAGGAGGTGGCGTATATAGCAGGCTTGAAAAAAGCATCAGGATATCCCCAGAAATACAATCCGTTTTAGGGATCTCCAAGGAGACATTGTCTGCCAACGAGCTGATTAGGGCTATATTAAAAGCTCCAGTAGATTTGTTGTGGAACGGGGGCATTGGAACATACGTCAAAGCCACGACCCAAGGGAACGCAGACGCATATGACAAGGATAATGATGATGTCAGGGTGAACGGAGGTGAGCTAAGGTGTAAAGTGGTAGGAGAGGGGGGTAATCTTGGGTTTACGCAACTTGGCAGAATAGAGTATGCAAGATGTGGTGGTAGACTTAACACAGATGCTTTGGACAACTCTGCAGGAGTTGACTGTTCAGACCATGAAGTTAACATTAAGATCGCCTTCGTTCCTATCTTAAAAGATGGGGTTCTAAACATGCATGAGAGAAACGAAATCCTCGCACAAATGGAAGAAAACGTGGCAACTCTTGTGTTGGAAGATAACGTGAAGCAAACTCAAATAGTCTCTACTGAGGCTTTTAATGCGGTCAAAAGGCTCAAATCACACGAATCTCTGATCCAATTTCTTGAAAGTACTGGAGAGTTAAATCGCTCGTCCGAATTTTTACCAACGGATGTAAATTTTAGGGTCCTTGCAGAGGAAGGTAAGGGTTTGACGAGGCCAGAGATCGCTGTGCTCATTGCCTATGCAAAAAACTCAATAGCATCATTGCTAAAGGGCAGGGGGATGTTTACTGGAAGCCACTTTGATAACTATGTGGTGTCCTACTTTCCTGTACTGATGCAACAGAAATTTAAAAAGTACATACTTAATCACGCTTTGAGGGATGAGCTTGTGGTGACAGTTTTATCCAACAAGTTTGTCAATACAATGGGATGCACATGTTTTCATAGCATGATGAAGGAATACGGGTGTAGCGCTTCTCACATCCTCTTTGCCTTTTTAGCATCTCAAGAGATAATACAACTTGACCGGTTATGGATGGAAATTGAGACAGCTTCTAAAGCTCAAGATGCAAATGGTAGGCTCAATAGCTTTGTACAGATACAGTCTGGTATGAACAGGATGATGGAGTGGTTACTGAGGTACCATCAACATGATCTTGAGGACATTGAAAAAGTAGTAATGCAGTATAAGAACAACATTGCAGCCCTACAATCTGATGACGTTGATGGTTCCGGTGATAATCCCAAAGGGACTTGTCTAATGTCAGACTTATCAAAAGGATTAGAAATATCATTGATTAGCGACAAGACGGGTGCATCTCTATCGTCTGTTCTCAAAATCTTTGAGAGTTGTTCAAATGCAATGCAGTTTGAGACAATATTATTCGAAATTGAGCAGCTTTTAAACGGTAGTTCCAACGAATTGGAGCGCCGAGCTCTGAAAATACTCTGCTGTGAGGTTGAGGAGCTACGTATGGCTTTGGTGGAAATATTAACATTACGATCTGATCATGGCAAAGCGACAACACGTCATGGCTTGGAAAGTGATGCACATAAAGCATTCATGATCAATGTAATGGATATCGCCTCTCAAGGGAGTGAACAAGGCCATACCAAAATGGCACGTATCATTGTTGCTATACAATACCTTAGGAAGATTGTAGATGAAGCAAGACGAAGTTAAACAAACAGCAATTTCAGAGACTGTTGTTATAAATCTTTACGTTTTGGAAAGTAGCCAGTTTATAAAGGTCTTTCCAAAGTTACTTGAAGGTATTGTTGGAAAAGGAAATCGAATTGTGATATTTTGCGACCATCAAAAAAGCGTGGAAGCTTTGGATAGGCTGCTGTGGACATATCAGCAGCTTTCCTTTTTACCACATGCGACTTATCAAGATGACGGTATCAAGGAAGACAGTCCGATATACATTACCACTTCCCACTTTGATAATCAAAATCGAAGCAACTTTTTTGCTTTTGTATCTGAAGTAAACATCGATGGTATTCACAGTGGTGAAATCAGCTTTGATATCATCAAGACGCATTCAACGAAGTATGAAAAGTATCTCTATTTTTGTGATGATTCAAGCGTTCAGTCAGTATTGGAGCGGTTAAATGCAACCCCTGAAATTACTCCAAATACGACTATCATAGAGTACAAAGATGATCGATGGGTACGACGAGCGATGGACTAATACATTGGTCCTATATCATTTTTTCAGGCAACTATTGCTTCTGGTGTTTAAACGGCTTCAAGCATCCATATCATAATTCGCGGTGCCATTTTGTAGCTGTTCTGTATTTGTATCAAATTCTGACCCTGCATCAGTTTTTAGATCCATGTATGCCGCTAAAGCTCGGAGGACTGCCATATCATCTGTTAGGATTTCCAACGCTTGTGCTATTGCCTTTGTAAATTTACCATCCAATTTGCATGTTGCTCTGACCTGTGGGCCGTATATGTCCAGAAAACGCTCCATTTCTTCTGGATTGCTTGAGCTGGGGACTGTACCGAAACCGTTGTGGCATGTGATATTAAACTGTGAAATATTGAGGCTCTGAACACCTTGAGCGGTCATGCTTTGCAAATGACTGATGAGTTCGTTCCTACAACCTTTCAAGTGTTCAATTATCGCATCGCTGATGGATGGTATTGTCTCATTCTTGTTTGAATATTGCGCAACAACATAGTCCAGATACTTCCAGATCTTTTGATCTGACTTGATAGGACTATTTGTGATTGTGACGAGTTTGAGACAAGTCGAAGTGAATGTGGAAGAGAGGCTTCTGTATACCTCAGTGACCATATTTTGAGTGCCTGCACTAAATATTCTATCGTACGTTATGTTATCATCTTGATCCTTGTTAATAGGACTGTACTTAAAACCACACAGGTGAGAGAACGTCTCAAGCATTTTATCTTCTTTGTACATTGCAGGCATTGCTGTGAGGCGTGCTAAGTGTTTGATGATCGTGGACCGATCGGTGTTCATAGCATCTGACCAAGTTCTCTGGAATTTGTGATAGGGACTGGTTGGTGAGGATACATCACCCACAGTATTTTTAGCAGACTTCACAATTGATTGGAAAACGTGTGGTAATTCTAACTTTGTATTGTAGATGTTATTATTGACATAATCGATGACGGTTGAAAGTTTACATGCTATGTCCTTAGTCGCATCCGGAAAGCGTTTACTGAATTTCATCGTCCCGTGTTTTCCAAACAATACATAATCTGAACCTAGTTGGTGTACAACTGCTAGAAACAATGCCCCTCTGAGGGTTGAGAATAAGTAATAATCAAATACCAGGTAATTTCTAACAGATCCCAAGATAATAATTGAAGCTGTCAGGAACTTAGCAGAGTAGAACGGCAACAGCAATCCAAGACCGACATCGTGTATCCAAAACCAAGCGGAACGATAGTGCATATAATTATACCAATGACCCCATTAGACGATGGTAATTCATATGTTGTACTGTTGTCAACTTTGAGTGTATAGCGCCAGGTCTTCTAGGGTAGTGAGGACATCTACTCTTCACATAGCAATAGGCTCTTTATGATTTGTTCCGTGAGAAGTGTATGTTGCTTTGGGATTTTGATTCTCCCATCAGATTCACACAGCCAACCTTGTTGAAGCATGTTACTCAATGCACTTGTTCTTAGCACTGCAGATGAGCTTACTCCATTTGTGAGGCGCAGCCCCATGAGTAGCATCTCTTGATACTGTTGCTGTATGGTGAGGCTCTCCCTATTTTGTATGCTATGGCCGTGCTGCTCGACCGAGGTCAGCCACTTTTCTGGCAAGTGCCAGTTGACCGTCGCAATCTTGGAAGCTTGACCATGTACAGCAACTCCATCACAGGTATGATCTTCGTATCTGCTATGAGCTCCAGCCCCTATTCCTACGTAATCACCGTACTGCCAATAATTCAAATTATGTAGACACTCCCGACCTGGAACAGCATGGTTGGATACTTCATATCGTTGTAGATTCACTCTTTCCACTATTTCCTGAGTAGCGTTATAGAAATCTGCTGAAAGGTTATCAGAAGGCATGACAAATTCTTTGTGTTTTACACGGCTATAAAATTCTGTGCCTTTTTCTATCGTGAGTTGGTAAAGTGACACATGGTGTTGAATTAGTGGTAGAGCGGCGGTGAGCTCCTTGACCCAGTCTTCCAATGTTTGATGCGGCAACGTATACATCAGGTCAAATGTGTAATTATCAAAGATTTGTGCGGCTAGTTTGATTGCATTTTGTGCTTCGCCCACGGTGTGTTGTCTACCTAGGAACTTGAGATTGTCCTGGTTGAAACTTTGCACACCTATAGAAACCCTATTTACTCCTGCGGCTTTATATTCAACAAGTTTAGAATTCTCGACGGAAGTTGGATTAGCCTCAAGTGTGACTTCAATATTTGTTGCGCAGTTATACTGAAATATTGCATCTATGATAGCGGAAATTACCTTTGGTGCTGCCAATGATGGTGTACCGCCCCCAAAGAAGATGCTTTTAATGCGATATCTTTGAAAGAGAAGCTTATGGTAAGATATCTCTTTGAGATAGGCCTGGAGGAGCCTGTCCTGATCGATAGCCTCTCTGACGTGACTATTGAAGTCGCAATAAGGGCACTTAAACTTGCAAAACGGCCAATGTACGTATACTGCACACTCTTGCACTGAAAGGATTCAAAACGTTTTTTCGCATGCTACAGTAATCTATTCTTGTAAGCAAGACGATAAAACTTTTATGTGATGTGTTGATAAAATATTAACCTTTTTATAATACTATTAAAAGATAGATGTCAAACGTTAATAAAAAAAGGGGGAGATGCGAGAGGTTAAGGAGCTTGAACGGGGATATTTCGATGGATACGGACAAGAGAGCAGGAGAATCAAAGAGGGAATTAAGAGCGTATTGGAAAAAGTGGGATTCTATGAGAGGCATCATACCAAGTTTCAGATTAAATCAGGCAAATGGATTTGAGGATGAGGCTGCGTAAGCATATTGAAATACCTGCGCAGAGCCGAGTTTCACAAAATCCGTTTTGAATCATTTAAAAATGAGAATTGGCATCATACCAAAATCCGACAAGCTGCTGAAAAGTGGGCCGAAAAAGCTTCGGAGAGCAGGGGAGGAGAACCAAGAGAAAAGCACGCTAGGAAAAATTTTACCTTATTTTACTCAGGCAAGAGCAAGACCCTTGTTCTGTTATTTCCAGAAGTCGATAATGAAGCTTTGCCTTTGTTTCTGTCGTATGTGAAACGTTCACCAGTCATGACGTTCTTTTTGTTGCTAAGCACTACGTTCCCTACAAGTGTCAATATTGAACTTTTGAAGTTGTAAGTGCCTGACTTCCCTGTGACCTTTTCGTCAGGAGTGAGAAATACAACGTCACCAAATAAGTCTATATGCGAAATGCTGTTGCTCATATTAGATGGGGCATTCTCACTATCGTCATAATACACGACCATCTTGTTGGACAACAAAGTCGCAGTACCTTGCACTACCTTTACTCTGCCTGTGAATGTACCTTTCTTGGTTGTAGTGTCGATGACAAGGTGATCTGATGTAATTTCTATGTCACCAACTCCAAAAGCCTGTGGTTCAAGTGCATGTGCCGTAGATCCTATCATAATGAACGATATCACAAGCAACATGACTTTCATACGCTGGTACCGGTATATTTTCTTGAGTTTGCCTTTGAACATGCTGTGGTTTTTTATTCAAATAATCGTTGATTGAGTCCCAAATAAAAGTGACAAAGAGCAATTGCTAGGGCATCGGCAGCGTCAGGGCTTTTTACATTTGCTGCTGGTAGGATCATGCCCACCATCTTGAGCATCTGCTCCTTATCTGCTCCGCCATAACCCAAAAGCGTCTTTTTTACTTTTCTGGCTGGATATGAAACCGGTCCTAATTGCTTTAACTCAAGCGCTAGTATCGCTATAGCCCTTGCCTGACTCAATTTAAGGGAAGATTCAAAATTCGCATTAACGTATGTATCTTCAATAGCGGAGTGCTCAGGCATGTACGTTTGAATTACAGAGTTGATTTCACGAAAGATCGTACTAAATCTGAGGCCAATCGGATCTTTTGAGCTTGTAAGTATCGTATCCGCACCAAGGTAGCTCACATGACTACCATGACATTCTATCACTGCCCACCCGGTCCTGCTAAGACCAGGATCGACGCCTATAATTCTGGTCATTTATGATGTAACGTAGCTGTTGTCTGACCACCGGAGATTTTAAAATTACTTGCAACGTACTGTACGTCATCATTGTCTTCAAGCACTTCGACAAACTTTAGTATTTGTTCCCCTTGCTCACTGTCGACGGTTACATATTCATTTGGTCTCCATATGATTCCAGCAAATTCATATATTCCGAAGACGTGCTCAAACTTTTCCCTTACATCATTGAATGCTTCTATACTACATATGATGGTGTGCTTTTCGTTATCTGAAATGCAATCGCTTGCCTGCGCTTCCATGGATGCTTGTAAGAAGGTTTCAGGTAAGCCTTTAGCCAGAGGGTAGGTGATTATTCCTACTTTGCTAAACATAAAAGATACGCTGCCATTTTCTGCTAATGAGCCATGGTATTTATGAAAAGCTGCTCTAATGTCTGATGATGTGCGATTTTTATTATCTGTAAGCGTCTCAATGATAAAAGCAACACCTCCATGCATGTATCCTTCATAGCGCATTTCTTCATAATGAACCCCCTCATGATGAGATGTCGCCTTTTGCATAGCGCTTGCAATCTTATCTTTTGGCATATTGGCAGCTTTTGCAGCAGCAATAGCAGTTTTAAGCCTTGCGTTGCAATTTGGATCTGGAAGTCCGGCTTTAGCAGCTACATACAGCTCTCTGCTTAGCTTTGTAAATATATTTGCTCTTTTTTGATCTTGTGCGCCCTTGTGATGAGCGATCTTTTTAAATTTTGAATGTCCTGCCATAGATTCTCTGACTCCAAACTCTAAATTTGCTATTGCCGAAATGCTGTTGCGCCGTTAGATTAAACATATCAAGGCTTTTTTGATATTACAATAATCAAATGAATATGGCAAAATATTAGCAACAATTCCAAATAAAGCAATACAGTATCGGAAGTGTAATGGAGAAACAAAAGAAAAATTGTTACGATGTGCTGAATCACTGCATATGTAGTCAAATAGATCGCTTAATAGACCTTATGTCGCGTTGTCACCAGTCTCTCAGCCTTCAAACAATCACACAAAACAAATATTATAAACTGATGAGATTGGACAATCTAACTGGGTATTTGCTACTTGTGTTGCCTATACTTTGGGTGATTGTTATATTAGCTAATACGGTCTTGGAAATGGTAATTTTTATACCATTATTTGCCATATGCGGATTGATTGCTAGAAGTGCTGGTTGCATAATCAACGACATGGTGGACGCAGAGTTTGATAAGCAAGTAAGTAGAACTAAAAACAGACCGCTAGCATCTGGAGCAGTTACAAAACTTGAGGCTACATATGCTTTGATGTTTTTAGCTTTATTGGGCATGATACCGCTCTTTGTTTTGTCATATGCAAGCATTGTGCTGTGTTTGATAGCTGGAGTGATGACGGTGATATACCCGTTCTTGAAACGCTACACAAGTTACGCGCAGGTGTTTTTAGGGTTTGTGTTTAATCTTGGTGTGATTGTTGCATACCTGACAGTCAGTACAAAAGCTTCATTCAATCCATTGCTCATATACATTGCTTCTGTACTATGGACAATCGCTTATGACACAATCTACTCATTGCAGGACAAAGACGACGATACCAAGATAGGACTAAAATCTATGGGTATAAAATATGAGGAGAAGATACATAGCATATTGTATCAATTATACTCATCTTTTATCGTGCTAATACTGTTGGTTGGTGTTAGTACAAACATGAGCACGTTATTTTATGTATTGTTAGGATGTGCGGCGTTTGGGTTATATTCCACCGTAGACACACTTCAGGTATCTGACCCAGAGGATTGCCGAAAAAAATTCAAACATCATGTATACTATGGATGTGCCATTTTATTGGCTTTTATGTTTGGCAAGACGTATCTATGAAAAATCACTATGAATTTTATAGTGATTTTTTTGTAGGAGCATTTATAGTCTCAGAAGGTAGTAATTCAAAGAGTACTTCACATGCTACAAGATCGTTTTGCAGGTCACTTTTCCTCTGGTCCTGCACGTAAATTTCAAGGTTGGAACTTAAGCTTGCTGTCTGACGCTTGCGTAGGTAGATCTCATCGCTCTGATCTTGCAAAGAAAAAGCTGAAGGCGGTCATTGACAGAACTAAAACCTTGTTGAAATTGCCCGAAGAATTTGTACTTGGTATCGTAACTGGATCTGCAACAGGTGCTGTTGAGACTGCTATTTGGAATCTGATAGGGGAGGTGCCGGTAGTCTGCCATGTCGTCGATGTATTTAGTCAACTATGGGCTGATGACGTTATCGCATTACCTGTAGACGCAAAAGTTTTAAAGCCTGCGCAATGGGGTGAGTTACCGCCATTAGACTACGATGCAAAAGCGGACTTGATCATTACGCTCAATGCATCTACGAGCGGTACATATTACGACGATTTAAGCTGGATTCCTACAGAACGGAATAATCTCGTGATTGCAGATGCAACGTCTAGCGCTTTTGCAATACCTGTGGATTACAACAAGATAGACGCATACTGTTTCTCTTGGCAAAAAGGCCTTGGAGGAGAAGCAGCCCACGGTATGGTTGCTCTTAGCAAAAGGGCTCTTCAAAAGCTTGAAAGGTATACTCCTGAATGGGCTATACCAAGGTTGCTGAAGCTCAAGAGAGATGACAAGATACATTATCCTATCTTTGAAGGGGTAATCACGAACACTCCCTCAATGCTTTGCGTCGAGGACTCTATTGTCTGCCTGGATTGGGCTGAGAGGGTAGGGGGGCTGGACGGTATGATCGCAAAGTCACTTCACAATCTTGAAACGCTTAAAAAACACGTCACTCAAGGTGAAGTATTTCGGTTTTCTTCAAGCACTCCTTCCAACACCACGCCATGTATTATAGTCAAAGCATTTGAACATATGCCTATGGACGAGCACTTTGACATCTTGAGGAGGATAGCCTCCAAAGTTGCTGGTGAGGGTATAGCCGTAGACATAGTAAACCATCCAAGCGCTTTTCCTGCATTTAGACTGTGGTGTGGCTCGACTACTGAATCAAAAGACCTTGATGTACTTCTGCCAATACTTGCCCAGGAAGTCAAAAGGTACTTTGAATAATTTGGTTGATGACCGTTATGTGGTAGTAAAAATTAAAGCAAAATCAACGAAAGTTGTGCTATACTCGCGCAAACACTTAAGATAGTTCAAATCAATATGCAGGCACCGTTATTTACTGAAGAGCAGGCTCCGCAAGTCAAGCCAACAGTGTTTATGAACTTGGCAAGAAAGCACAGGCCCAAGAGGTTATCTGATGTGATAGGCCAACCTGTCCTCGTCAAAACGCTTTCAAATGCTATAGAGCTTGGTAGAGTTGCTCCTGCAATTATACTAACTGGTATAAGAGGTATTGGAAAGACTACTACGGCGAGGGTAATCGCTAGAGCTTTGAACTGTATCGGTCCGGATGGGAATGGGCTACCGGTCACAGATCCGTGTGGTGTCTGTAGCAACTGTCTCGCAATTGATATAGACAGGCATCAGGATGTGCTGGAGATAGATGCAGCAAGTCATACGGGGGTTGCGGATATTAGGGAGCTGATAGAAAACTGTAGATACAAACCGACAGTAGCAAGATACAAAATTTACATCATAGATGAAGTGCACATGCTGTCTTTAAATGCTTTTAACGCACTTTTAAAGACGCTTGAAGAGCCTCCTATGCATGTGAAATTTATACTTGCTACAACCGAGATTAGGAAAATACCGATTACAATACTTTCCAGATGCCAAAGATTTGACCTAAAAATGCTTGATGTGCCTGCTCTTGTTGCGCATTACGCTAATATTTTACAAATGGAAGGCGTGCAATTTGAAAGAGAGGCCTTAACTCTTATTGCGCATGCTGCATGTGGCTCTATTAGAGATGGTCTGTCGATATTAGACCAAGCAATCTCATACGGGCAGAGGGTGTTAAAAGAGGACGTGGTGAGGGAGATACTCGGTCTATCGGATATGAACATACTATTTTCTTTATTTGAAAGCCTCATGAAGGGCAAGGTTAATGAATGTCTCGAAGTGGCTTATACTTTATACAGTTCTGGAGTTGACTCTGGACTGATTGTGCAAGACTTATCGACGATGGTATACCGGATTACAAAAATAAAAGTCGCCAATATACAGAACATCTTTGACTTTCCAGAGTTTGAGTGGAACAGGTATGCGACTTATGCTCGCTCAATGTCTTTGGTTGACTTGTCGAGATGCTGGCAAATCCTTCTTAAAGGAGCTGATGATATACAGAGGAGCGTGTCTCACTTTATAGCGCTGGAGATGCTCCTGGTGAAGATAGCCCATATGATCAGTCTTCCGTCTCCTGAAAAATTGCTGCGTGATCTCGACTCAAACGCTGAGTCATTCAATGCTACGGATAATGGGATACCAGCTGCTGTCGTGCCCGTTGTTGAGGAGCTAGCTGAGAATCTAGAGCAAAAAGCTGGAGAGCAAAGGTCGCAGGATGTTGCTACAAGGCAAACGAAAGAAAGATCAAAAAAACAGTCAAAAGCTTCTGATCTTCCATTGTTAAAGGAGCAGGTTGCTGAAGGCACAAATATATCAAATGTAGAGCCAGAGCAAAAAGCTGCGGAACATGTATCAGAAAATGCTATTGTAGAAAAAAAAAGAAAAGGGAAGAAGCTAAAGATTGATGAGCCGCCTTTGCTCAAGGAAAATATGGTTGAAAGTAAAGCTGTCGATGCACCAGCACAAGATCAACTGGAAGACACTAGAAGTCAAAATATACAACCTATTGAAAGTATAGGAACTTTTGAAGATTTGACAAATCTGTTGTTGGAAGAGACAGAATTCTTTTTGTATCATAACTTAATTCACCATGTTAAAGTGGTTCATTTTAGCCCTCCGGAAATGACTTTGTACATGTTAGAATCATGCCAAAAGGATCTCTTGATAGTGCTTCAAAGGACATTGTTAAAGTTGACTGGAGTAAAATGGAATATCATCAGATCAAATGATGATAGGGGAGATACTCCATTTGAGGAGCATTTGAAGAAAGAGAAAGAGGTGATGAATGAAGTGGTGCAACGGGACCTTGTGCAAAGCACTTTAAACGCCTTTACAGGTCTAGAAGTATTTGATATGAAGGTGAACAGAACTTAACACAACAACTATTAGGGACATGAACATTAATCAAATTATGAAACAGGCTAGTATGCTGCAAAACAAGATGCAAGAAGTGCAGCAAAGGCTAGACATTCTTGATGTGACCGGGACGTCTGGAGGAGGAATGGTAAAGGCGACTGTTAGCGGCAAGGGCGAGATAAAGAAAATATCGATAGACAAAAGCCTTGTATCGTCGGGAGATGACATAGAAATTTTGGAAGATTTAATAGTAACGGCATTGAAGAACGCAAAAAGCAATGCTGATGCTTTGGTACAAGAGGAAATGCAAACGCTTGGTATTCCTCTTGAGATGATGAAGTTACCAATTTAATAAACTCCAGATAGGAATTTGCTACGGTATGGATGAGGTAAGCTTTGGCTTTCAAAAGGTTGACAGAGCCAAAAAGCGAATCTTGGTGGAGGAAGTCTTTGATGGTGTAGCGGACAAGTATGATGTGATGAACGATATAATCAGCCTTGGCGTCCAGCGTTGTTGGAAGGGGAGGTTGATTGATGAAATGTTCCCTGTACAAGGGGCAAACTTGATAGA
>NZ_SCFA01000026.1 GCF_004210275.1 Rickettsiales endosymbiont of Peranema trichophorum | reverse complement strand
TGGCCACCTGACATATAGTATGTTTTAGCAGATGAGTTGACGATCTGATCAATCGCCTGCATTGCAAAATTGAATGTCATGAACTCTACTACAGGCCTTAAACCTGCAAAGGCAGCACCTACAGCAAGACCAGCAAAACCATGCTCTGTGATCGGTGTATCTATCACTCTTTTGGGCCCAAACTTCTCTAGTAGACCTTGACTCACCTTATAGGCCCCACCATACTCCCCTACCTCTTCCCCTATAAGAAAGACTTTTTCATCCTTCTCCATTTCTTCGAGAAGAGCCTCTCTGATTGCACTCCTGACACTAACGGTTTGCATATACTTCTCGATATAATTGGTTAATGTGTGGTTGTTGACTAGTCTCAGAAAAAGTAGCCGCATCAGTCACAATCTCTTTGATCTGCTTCTCAATTGTACGCAACTCGTCACCACTACATAAATCGTGATCCAATAAATAAGACGCCATGTTAGCTATTGGATCCATTATCTCTTTATACTTCGTTACTTCCTCTTTGGAACGATATTGTCCAGGATCAGACATCGAGTGCCCTCTGTATCGGTACGTCTTCATCTCCAATAAAAGGGGACCACCACCATTTCTAATGCTTTGCACCGCCTCTTGCGTAGCTTTTTGAACAGCAAAGAAATCCATGCCGTCCACCCTTTTGCCAACGATACCAAACGGCTCGCCCCTCTTGTATAATTCAGTACTTGCTGATGCCCTCGCAACAGATGTTCCCATCGCATATTCGTTGTTTTCTATAATGTATAGGACAGGGAGGCTCCAAAGCTTTGCCATATTAAAGGCCTCATAAACTTGACCTTGATTCGCCGCTCCATCACCAAAGTAAACGACCGCTATGTTGTCTAAGTTTTGATACTTGTAAGCAAAAGCCAAGCCTGTACCTATAGGTACCTGAGCCCCCACTATACCATGCCCACCATAAAATCCATTTTCTAAGTCAAACATGTGCATCGAGCCACCCTTTCCCTTTGAACAGCCAGTTTCCTTCCCCAGTAACTCTGCCATCACAGTTCTTGGATCGCTACCTGCTGCGAGCATGATGCCATGATCCCTGTACCCCGTAATGATACCGTCTCCTTTCTTGAGAGTGGTTTGCACCCCAACCGCCACAGCTTCTTGTCCTATATACAAGTGGCAAAAACCACCTATTAAACCCATGCCGTACAACTGCCCAGCTTTTTCCTCAAATCTTCTGATAAGCAGCATATCAAAGTACGCCTTCTTTAGTAATGCGAAAGACATCCCCTGAATATCACACTCCTTTGGATTGTTTGTTATCTCCTTTGTTTTTCTCATACATCTCTACTGATTAACTTCACAAAGATAAGTGCCGTACACTAGCACAATTACTGCAACAAGCCCTACAACATCACAACACTTATTCACAAGTGATGCGCAACGCTTGATTCCAGGTGCTTTTGCAGCATTTTCCAGCGTTCGTAATTCTGACTGTTGTACCTAATCTGTCCATAGCTGCTAGTTGTTTATGAGTTGAATTGTACATATCTACAAACATAATATACTAAGGTTTGTTGTGCAATATACAATTCAGTCTTTTACAATTTCTTGTACGTTTATTTGATGAGCATTCTAAGCTCTTAGTATACCAATGCCTAGACTACTAAAAGCAGAAGATTGCCAAAATGCTTTGTTTTTATTCGTTTTCCTTTTATTCACCTTGTGACCGCTGGAATTTGTTGGAAAGATCACCAAAACCGACTTGCGTCGCTACCAAATATGGCTTATGTTAAGAACTAATGGTAGCAACAACGTATCAACATCTTAAAAAAGGTGCATCACAAGATCAAAGTAAATAAACCTATTGTCCTGATAGGTATGGTAGGAAGCGGCAAGAGCACTATAGGAAAAAAACTTGCGCAAAAGCTAAACAAGCAATTTTATGATAGCGATCATGTAATGGAAATGCGTGAGGGCTTATCCGTGCTTGATATTCATGATTACCGCGGAGAAAATTACTTTCGTGCAAAAGAAGAAGAAGTGATAAAAGAGATATTAGGCTACGGTGAGGTAGTACTTTCAACAGGCGGAAATAGCTTCATGAACGATAGCATTCGTCAGCTAATCAAGGACCATGGCGTCTCAGTATGGCTTTATAGCGACATAGACACAACCTACAATCGGGTCAGCAGAAGGAATACACGCCCAGGTTTGGATACAGGCGATAAGTTAAAGATCATAGAACAAATGGTCCTAGAATATTATCCCATTTACGAAGAGGCAGATATTAAAGTTGAAAATAGAAATTCAAATGTTCACTACATTGTTGATGACATCTTGTTAAAGCTAAAGCACATGGAAAGATCATAACATAAGGTGTATACTCAAATTGTAGTTCTGCCACAAGTTTGCTAAATCTGGCAATAAATGTAAAAAAGCGATAACATATGTTGCAGATCTGGAGATACCTAGGTGTTATGAGAAATATGCAACGGCTTTTCAACATATATGGGATTTTACTGACTAAAACGAGCCTGCCGCTAACCTTCTTATTATCAAATATACTGGGAAGTTCAGCTAATGCAGCTTGTTCCATACCAAATGCTTGTCAATGTAGCCTTTTCATCACACCCCTCACCGTGACTTATAACCCCCTTAACGCTTCACCAAGTACTACAATTGGTACAGCGACCGTAAAGTGTACCAACCTAAGCAATGCTAGTAATGATATTTCATATGAGCTGCTTTTTAGTGCTGGCGCACAAACAATTGATAGTACTGACAGACAGCAGAAAGGCACTAAAAGACGTCTTGGCCTACACTACAATATATATAAAGATGGCGCCTATGTTCAAATCCTTGGTAACGGTTTCGGAGGCACATATACTATTACCAATCGCTATACCTTAAGCGGCCGCTCAGGTCAAAACAGCGCTACTCATATGTTCCCAATATATATGAAAGTCCCAATACAACGGTTCGCTTCTGCTGATACATATTACGATGATATAACCGTGACATTGGATTATTAATACGGTATTGGTATCAGATAATGGGTCAAGCAAAGGTAAAAACTATAGTGCCAACAAGTACCAACAACATACCAAAGTTACTAGATCTGTACCCACTGTACAAAATAGACGGTTATATCGTACCATCTACAGATGAGTTTAACAATGAGTATGTACCAGTCCATCTAAAGAGGCTAGAGTGGCTTACTGGCTTTTCCGGGTCCAACGGCCTTGCAATCGTTTTAAAACACAAAACCGCACTTCTTACCGACGGTAGGTATCTGACCCAGGCACGCCTTGAAGTAGACAAAGATGTCGACGTTATAGATATTGCAGAACACTCCCCATTTCACTGGTTGGCTAAATACTCACTCGACGATGGTCTGACAGTGGGGTATAATCCAGGATTATATACACAGAACAGAGTCAAAAAGTATCAAAAAGTCCTAGAAGAGTGCGGTGTCAAGCTAGTTCCTATATACGACGACTTAATTGATATGGTGTGGTTAAATAAACCAAAGCTTAAGCAAAGCAAGGTGATAGATCTTGATATCACACTCACAGGCCGTGACAGAACAGAAAAGGTACAGCATCTACTTGAACGCATACCAAAACAAGCAGATTACTTGCTTTTAACAAGCCCAGATTCTATATGTTGGTTGCTTAACATAAGAGCCTCAGACGTCCCCTACACACCACTGCTACTTTCATATTTGTTGATAAGTAAACAAGGCCAATTAACCCTATACGTTTATCAACAACACAAACTTCTATCTTTGGCAGAAGTAAAGATAGATACAATAGACAGATGGTGGAAGTGCTACGCTGACCTATTGAAAGAAGGCAAAAGCATAGCAATGGACCGAGACACAGTACCAGCACTGTGCTATCACAACCCTTACACACACCAGATTATCGACTTGCCAGATCCTTGTATAATAGCAAAGTCTGTAAAAAACGATGTGGAGCTTGAAGGGTTCAGAACTTGCCACATTGAGGATGGCATCGCCTTCTGTAAGTTTCTCCACTTTCTGGAGCAATCTGTAGTCAGTGGGATCGACGAAATAGAAGCCTCAGAACACCTGTTGCGCTTCAGAAAAGAACGCAAATACTTTCAAGGATCTAGCTACCACGATATTTCCGCTTATGGTTCCAACGGCGCAATAGTCCACTACAATGCAAAACCAAATAGTAGGAAAATTATAGGTACTGATAACCTATATCTGCTAGATTCTGGTGCGCACTATTTGAATGGCACTACAGATGTGACTAGAACTCTATGCTTTGGTCAAGCAACCGAAGAACAGAAATATAGGTTTACTATGGTCCTAAAAGGCCATATACAACTAGCCCAAGCTAAGTTTCCAGTGGGAACAACGGGCTTACAACTGGATGTGTTGGCAAGATACCACCTGTGGCAATCCTACCTGGATTACAGACACGGCACTGGTCATGGAATAGGACACTTTCTGTGCGTCCACGAGGGACCACAAAGAATTACCAATAACATTCTAGCCAATGTGCCGTTACAACCAGGTATGGTAGTATCAAATGAACCTGGGTTTTATAAGGATGGTCAATATGGCATTCGAATTGAAAACGTGATGATCGTTCGATACTCTAATCAACCTGATGCTCCCTCGTCCATACGATTCCTAGAGTTTGAAGTGATTACAATGGTGCCAATCGCACTGAATCTCGTGTTGTTTGAGCTGCTAACTGCTCAGGAAAAGAAATGGCTCTATAGCTATCATCAAAGAGTGTACGATTTAATTGCACAACATCTAGATGGACCAGAGCGCCTTTGGCTGAAAAATCAAACACAAGGCGCTTCGTACCAATAGTATGGTGGTTTCAAGAACATACATGATTATAGTTTATGCGATTTCTACCTCAAACGCTCTTTTTTAGATTCCTTTTGATAATATTGATTCCAATATTGTTATTACAGCTTGTTGTCGCATTCATCTTTTACCAACGACACTGGGAAAACGTTACTCTACAAATGCAAAATGCATTGATTAGTGAAATTAGGTACATTTTCTCAGTTGCGTTAAGTGGCAAAGGAAACATGCAACCTCCCTTACCAGACATCGATTTTTTGCGCCTACACACCTTCACTCTACCAAATCAGGATTTGAACGTTTATCAGAAAACAGTCCCGCCAAGTTATAACGACGCATCACTACTTACTTTCGATCAAAGACTAAGGCAAGTAGTAGAGCTCCCTCTGTTCTTGAGTTACTCAAGAAACGGCGCAACTGTTATAGTTGCAGGTCAAATTAATCATGATGTAGTAGTGATAGAATTTTCCACAAAACGATTTCGAAGTCCCACTACATACATTTTCATTCTTTGGATGATAGGAACATCCATTTTGTTGGTGGCAGTGTCAATAACCTTTATGCGAAATCAGATCAAATCGATTTTAAAGCTGGCAGAAGCAGCTGATACCTTTGGTAAGGGACTAAACGTTGATTTTGAACCATCTGGGTCAAAGGAGATTAGAATGGCTGGTCGTGCTTTTATTAAGATGAAAAAAAGAATAGAGCACCAAATCCGTCATCGAACAGAACTCCTAGCTCACATATCGCACGATTTGAGGACACCATTAACCAGCCTCAAATTGCAACTTGCTTTGCTTGCAGATTCAACAAATCCACAAGCAATAGTGGAAGCAATTGATAAACATGTCATCGAAATGGAAAGGATGGTTAAAGGATACCTAAACTTTGCAAAAGGTGAAGGTAATGAAGAAGTTGTATCCGTAGATATTGTAACACTTTTGCATGATGCGCTACTTCAATACAAGGATGCGAGAATTGAACTGAAACAGCGAATCAACTCTTATACGATGTTTATAAGGCCACAGGCTATAAAACGTGCATGCTCTAACATCCTAAATAATGCGATACAGCATGCAAAAGATAAAATAGTCATTACAATAACAAAAAGATTATCAAGCATCTACATCATCATTGATGATGACGGAAAAGGCATAAAGAGAAGTATGTATCAAGCGGCATTTAGCGCCTTTCATAGACTAGATGAAAGTAAGGATGGGTATGGTTTAGGCCTCGCTATAGTCAAAAGTATAGTCCAGAGCCACGGAGGTCAGGTCAGGCTTGCAAAGAGCCCATATAATGGCCTGAGAGTGGTCGTGAGCTTGCCAGTATAAATCCACCCGTATAAATCCCACGTGTGCTACGGTATCAGTATCACAGAGCCGATGGTCTTTCCACTTTCAACAAGCTTATGGGCTTGCTCCGCTTCTGTGAGAGGAAATTCTTTAGCAATGTTGACCTTCAACGAACCTGCAATAATATTGTTAAAAACTTCCTCCGCGCTCATTATCAATTCCATTCTGTTGCCTTTATAATCAAAAAGATTTGGACAAGTCAAAAACAATGACCTTCTAGACAACAAATCTAAATCCACTTGCTCTATACCGCCTGACGTCTCACCATACAGTACCATTATTCCTATAGGCATTAGACAATCCAATGACCTCCCAAAGGTTGAGCGCCCAACTGAATCATACACAACATTAACCCCCTTACCTTCTGTTATTTTGATAACTTCTTGCTGCCAGTTCTCTGTGTTGTAGTTAAACACGTGATCACAATACTCTTGTGCCGTTGCTTTTTTAAAATCAGCCCCGACCGTTCCTATTACAAGTGCCCCAAGATTTTTACACCATTGTGCTAAAATCTGGCCAACTCCACTTGCTGCAGAATGTACGACTACAGAGACATTGTCAGTGACAATGAAAAGTCTGAATGCTAGGTAATGCGCCGTCAATCCTTTAAAGAGGCTTGCTGCTACAACCTTATCATCTATATCATCTGGTACAGCCACTATGTACTTGCTATGAACCGCTCTAGTTGTGCAGTACGCCCCTGCAGGAGCAGTTGCATATGCAACCCGTTGTCCTATGTCAAATTTCTGAACGTTGCGACCGATTTTCTGTATCACTCCGCATGCTTCAAAGCCACATATACCCTTGCTCACAGCAGGTAGAGCCAATTTGCCTTGTCTCATCAAAACATCTACAAAATTTACTCCTATTGCTGTGTGCCTTATAATAACCTCATCCGGTTCAGGCTCACCTATTTTCTCCTCATTTCGGACACTAAAGTAACCGGCGTTGGTTGGGTCAAAAGCAAGAGATATATCCATCGACACATCACAGTTTAAATTTACCTACTATAATGTCATATTGATATAGTTTTTCATTTTTGCCAATACTAGAAATAGTGGGTTTGTCGTTGCTGCTCAGTATGACGTTCAACAGTGAGCGTACCGCCTCTACATTCACCGCGTCTATTTCTTTTAGTAATTCCTCAGTTGGTATGTTTCTACCGTATTTTGCAAGATTGGATGCAAGTTTCTCTGCCCTTGACAATGAAGACTCACGCGCCATTAACAAGCTTGCCTTAAGTTGAGCTTTTGCTCTTACGAGTTCTTCTTCAGTAATTTTGTACGACATATTTTGAAGCTCAGCCGACACCACATCTATTAATTCGTTGATGTGATGTGGATGTGTATTTGAGTATACCCCAAATATACCGGTATCGGAATAATGCGTACTAAAAGCATAAATTGTATAGGCCAGACCTCTTTTTTCACGCACCTCTTGAAACAACCTAGAAGACATTCCACCCCCCGCGATGATCGCTAAGATCTGCTGAGTGTAGTAGGATCGATCAATGCTATCGTTGTCGTAATAGGAAAGCCCTTTAAAGCCACATATAATGTGTATTTGCTCCAAGTCTTTATGGACTCTTGTTTCTCCACCTATGTAATTGCTTTTCATCGGCTCTTTCTTGTAACCCACAGATAAGGAGGAAAATTTATCAGACATTAAAGCTTTATACTCTTCTGCCTTGATGTTCCCTGCAGCAGCAATAATAATGTTGCTGGCCTTATACTGTTCATCTATATAATTCAAGATGGTATCCCGACTCATGTTTGTAATTATATCCGGCGTCCCCAAAATCGATCTGCCAAGAGGCTGATCCGGAAATGCTGCCGATTGGAAATGGTCAAATACTATATCATCTGGAGTGTCCTCTGTTTGGGCAATTTCCTGCAGTACCACCCTCTTCTCTTTTTCCAGTTCTTCCTCTGCAAGCACTGAATTTTGTATGATATCAGCAAGAATATCAGTTGCTGTTTGAATATCGTCTTTTAATACTTTCGTGTAATATACCGTTTTTTCTCTGCTTGTATATGCGTTGAAATGTCCACCTATCATGTCAAATTCTTCTGCAATTTGTTGAGCAGAACGTGTCTTGGTCCCTTTGAACGCCATGTGCTCTAACAAGTGAGAGATGCCACATATAGACTCATCTTCAAACCTGCTACCAGTCTTGACTAAAACGCTAATAGAAGCACTTTCTATTTCAGTCATTGAATCATGGGCAATCGTTATTTGATTTGGTAGAGATATAAAATTGAGGTTTGGCATTGTTTTTTACATTTGTTGTTGCTTGTTCGATACTATAAAGACTGACAAAAAATTCAACACTTTATAAGTGTGACACATTAATTTCATAACATCCAATTATGTGAAGCTATACAGTCGTATAGTAAAGAAAAGCTAGTAATGTAGCCGAGTCAAGGGTAAAATGAGTGCAAGATCATTAAAAACAAAACGTCCCATGAAACTACCGGTAGGAGTCAGCGATTTTAGAAAGATAGCAACAGGTAACTATGTCTTTACGGACAAGACGCTGTTGATCAAGGAAGTAATGGAGGATGGTGCTGATATTATACTAGTCACAAGACCTAGAAGATTTGGTAAAACATTGAACTTGTCGATGCTGTACTACTTTTTAGATCTTAGTCAGCCAAAAGATGAGAATTTGTTTGAGAAGCTAAATATAGGGCAGGACAGAGCTTTTTGTGAGGAGCATCAAAACAAATATCCAGTGATATTTATATCGTTCAAGGATGTGAAGAAATCACAGTACGAGGATGCATATGCGAATATAGTGTCGTTGATCAGTAGGTTGTATGGGCAGCATAGATACCTGCTAGAATCTGGTTGTTTGAGTGATAACGAGAAGAGAGTGTTTAACCGTTTGTTGTACAAGACAAGCAAACGTTCAGAGATCGAGGAATCACTCCAGTGTCTATGCCTCTACATACAGAGGTATTGTGGCAAGAACCCAATTATATTGATAGACGAGTACGATACACCGATACAAGAGGGGTATTTGGAAGATTACTATAATGAAATTACAGAGTTAATGCGTGGTATACTAGGCCAGGCATTAAAAGATAATAGCTATCTGACAAAGGCAGTGGTCACAGGAATCACGCGTATCTCTCAGGAGAGTTTGTTTTCTGGGTTAAACAACATCTCCGTATATTCCATGCTAAGAGAAAGGCTTGGGCAATACTTTGGATTCACGGAAGATGAAGTTGTAAAGCTATTGCAGAAGACAAAACGTTCTGTGACGATCAGCGAGATAAAAGAGTGGTACAACGGCTATCAAATAGGCAAACACGTATTGTACAATCCCTGGTCTATAATTAACTGCTTGGACAACGAAGGCATATTAAAGGAATACTGGGTTAACACATCAGGCAACGGATTGATAGGAGATTTATTGGAGAGTGCAGGAGCAGAAGTCAAAAAAGAGTTTGAGGAACTACTCCAGGGTAAGGTAATCACGCAAGTGCTGTCTGAGAATTTGGTGTTTCCAGAGATAGAGGAGAAGCCAGAAGCCTTGTGGAGCCTGTTATTGTACGCGGGATATTTGAAGGTATTGGGCCGTAGACTTGAAGAGGAAACGATAGTGGAGCTATGTATACCAAACAAGGAAGTAAGCTTTGTATATAGCAGAGCCATCAAGGGATGGTTCAGCAAAGCAACAAGAGTTGGGTCATACGACAGCTTTGTGAGAAGCCTGATGGATGGCGATATGCAAAGATTTGAGTTGTACATCGCAAGCTATATCATGCAAAGCGGTAGTTACTTTGACTTTAATAAGAACACGCCGGAACAAGTATTTCATGTATTTATATTGGGACTAGTAGTGGGATTAAGAGGAGAATACTACATACGGTCCAATCAAGAATCGGGGCTTGGAAGATTTGACGTGGTGATGTTGCCAAAGCGGAGTGAGAGAGGTGGGATATTGCTGGAGTTTAAGGCAACAGATGACCCAAAGAAGCTGAGGGCAAAAGCGAAAGAAGGACTAAAGCAAGTGAAGGACAAGCAGTATCTGGAGCTTTTTAAGCAAAACGGGGTGAATGAGGTACTTGCAATAGGTCTTGCGTTTTGTGGAAAACAACTGTGTTTGGTGAGTGAAAAGTTGCAATTGACGTGTGGATGATAACCGAGAACTTAAAATCAATACGGTGGGGACGCTCTAGTGACCCTGATGCACCTGTATCATCTTTTTGTTATCGTTCGAGAAGATGACGTTGTATCCTTCATCAACCGCTATGTTAAAGACCAGCAGCATTATATCCTGCCTAATTTTTTGAAAAACCTTGTACTCAGTAGTCTTGATGTATAGATCAACTGTCAACTCCACCGCCTTCGGTACAAAATCAGTCAACAAAATCGTTATCGGCTGCTCTAGATCAATACCATGATGCTTGGCTAAAGATACCTCCAACTTTCCTATTAAAACCCCAATATGTTCAATACTCGCCTTTTCAGAAAGTTGTAGACCAACTTTATCAAGCATATGCCTATTGCTACTTCTTGATTTGTTCACTATCCAGACTTTTGAAAAATTCGCATTGGGAATAAAAATTGGTATGTGATCTTTATCCAAAATCTTTGTGATCCTCCACCCTATATCCTCAACACGACCCTCTATACCCATCTCCTTAATTACAATCTCCTCTCCTATCAAAAAAGGACGATCCAAATAAATCAGTAATGTGCCAAAAAAATTTGCTAACAAATTTTGTGAAGCAAAAGCAACTGCAGCACCTCCCATTCCACCAAATGCTATAACACCACTAGTACCGATTCCAAATCGTTCTAGTAAAAACATAGCAAAGACGGTCACAACGCATATTTTGAGGATCTTAGCAACGATATCAATCGTAATAGTGTCAATTTTTGCTAATTTGCCTTTTTTGATGTCGTTAATCCACTGGTTTTCTAAAGCTTTAATAGTCTGCATAATAGAAAATGCAACAAGCACCACAAATACTATGTACAACACAAAAGTCACGTTCTTGGCAACTATGTATGTGTATAACATTTGTTGCTGCAGTATTAAGTTCGTTGCCAGCAAAACCACTATATTCTGCATCGAGATCGCGAGACCCACCATCCACAACATGAACTTGATGGACTTTTTTACGTGTGGAGAAGCAAGAAACGCACATGCGGTAGATTTACTCTTCAATGCTTCTACAACCCTGTCAATCACAACAGTGCATAGGTAGACAGTTGCTAAAACACAGCACACGTCAAAAATAACAGCCAACGTGACTGTAACTAAAGGACCATACACTTGAGACATAAATCAACCTAATCACCAGTTTTTATAAAACAGTTTGATAACAGTGTCCGTATCACTGACTTATGGTCTGCCCGAGCAATTTAACCTCCGCTAGTCTGACTTTTCTGCCATCGCTTTCAACTATTTCAAGTTCCAACCCCGCAGGGTGAGTGAATTTCTCCCCTTTGTTCGGAATTCTACCAAGGTAAGAAGCAATGAACCCACCAAAAGTCTCGTAATCATCTTCCTCAGAGGTAAATGAGATACCAAACCTTTCTTCTATGTCCGTAATCCTTGCCCTTCCATCTATCATAAATACGTTACCACGACTACTGACCAATTCTAACGTATCTACAACATCGTGTTCATCCTCTATATCCCCTATAATTTCTTCGATAATGTCTTCTATAGTTAGTAGACCGTCAGTACCTCCATACTCATCCACAATGATAGCTATGTGAATTCTGGAGTGGCGCATCTTAGCAAGTAAATCCATGATCTTCATAGATCTCGGTATATACAAGAGCTCTCTCATGATTTTTGCTAAATCAAACGTTTCTTTCTTGCGAATGATATATGGAAAAAAATCCTTCATGTGAATAAAACCGACAATATCATCAAGAGTGCTTTGATATACAGGAAGTCTGGTATTGCCCGATACTATAAACTTCTCCTGTAAATCATCAAAAGAACTGTCTTGGGGTATAGCAATAATGTCGGTTCTCGGGACCATGACCTCAGAAGCCTTAAGATCTCTAAAATCGATGAAGTTTTTTAACATCACCTTCTCCTCACTTAATATACTATCAGTAAGGTCATGTTCCTTGATTAGTTCATTAACAGACTCCTCAAGACTAATGGGCTTTTGCCGCATTCTGTTCACCAAACCAAGAATCAGCCCATATACCTTTTTCAGTATACTCTTGCTGTTAACGTCACTATTATTGATACTCACAACACCTCTTTACGTTCCATAACATAGGGGTTTGCAATGCCCATACCCCCTAGCAGATTTACCTCCAGCTCCTGCATCACTGCCTCATCCTCTGCTAAATTATGATCATACCCAAGTAAATGTAGTATACCGTGTACAGTAAGGTGAGCAAGATGATCTTGAAACCTCTTTTCTTGAATTATAGATTCTTCAAGTACAGTTGTATAGCTTAAGGCTATATCACCTAGATAAACATCTATTTCATCTTTCAAAATCGTCCTGTAGTTTCCTTTGGTACAGTCATAATTCGGAAAGGATAAAACGTTCGTAGGTTTGTCCTCACCCCTATACTTCATATTTAATGCGTGCATCTTCGATAGATCCGAAAGTAACACTACCAACTCCAATCGTTGTCCACAATGCATAGGTAAACCTACATACCCTAGAGTATCACAAATAACTCTTGTGATAAACGCTCTCGTGTTAAGAGGCTTAAATGAAGGGTTGGCTAAGCTTTGTTGAGTCCACAACGGTGAGTCAAATACCACATCCACCGTTATTCCATCTTTCGGAAGATCAATCAGCTCTTTCATAGATACCCACGCACTATTAAAGCTTAACCTTCATCTTTGTGTAACTACGCATCTTATCTTCCCCTGCACATTGTTACAGTATGAACTTATTTAAATCGTTTGTGAGAGTCAAGGAAGCGATGTGAGAAGCCACATATTTCCTGTTAACCACCACTTTAATCGGTGCAATATCCGGCGCAGTAAAGTTAATGCTTTCCAGCATTTTCTCTATAATGGTACGCAACCTCCTCGCTCCAATGTCTTCTACATCTTTGTTCATATTCGTTGCTATCTTTGCAATCTCCTTAAGACCATCCTCCGTAAACTTCAATTCCACATTCTCTACAGCCAGTAATGCAACGTACTGCTTTGGAAGACTGTATTGTGGCTCCTTTAAAATCCTGAGCATATCATCTTCAGAAAGCGGACTAAGCTCCACCCTGACAGGTAATCTACCCTGCAATTCAGGCAGCAGATCGGAAGGTTTGGCAGTGTGAAATGCTCCAGAAGCAATAAAGAGTATATGAGTCGTTTTGATCGTGCCGTGTTTTGTTGAAACAGAACCACCTTCCAGCAGAGGTAACAAGTCCCTTTGCACACCATCACGACTGATGTCAGCTCTAGTCCCTTGAACGCCTCTGGAACATATCTTGTCTATTTCATCTATAAAAACGATACCGTCATTTTCCGCTAACTCTATAGCCTCTTTTATTACCGCAGACTCATCAACCAGTTTCTCACTCTCTTCCTTCAATAGTATCTTATAGGCTTCTTTTACCTTCAGCGTCACCGTTTTCATCTTAGGACCACCAAGCGCCTTGCTCAGTAAGTCGTTCAAGTTAAATATCCCCATTTGAGGACCACCTTGAATGTCGATAGTAGGAAAGGTCCCACTTGCAGTGTCATGTATCCTCACTTCTACTTCCTTTGTGTCAAGTAGCCCCTCTTTAAATTGCTCAAAAAATCGCTGCTTAGTCTCAGGAGCAGCCCCCTCACCAGCTATTGCGTTAACCAGCCTTATGGTAGCCGCTTCAGCAGCCTTCTGCTGTATCTCCTTCAGCCTCTTTTCTTTAACAAGCGCTATCGCAGTGTCTACAAGATCTCTAATGATCGAGTCCACATCTCTTCCTACGTATCCTACTTCGGTAAATTTTGTAGCCTCTACTTTCACAAATGGAGCATTCGCAAGACCCGCCAGCCTCCTAGCTATCTCAGTCTTGCCAACTCCAGTCGGTCCAATCATCAGTATATTATGAGGTACAATTTCATTGCGAATGTCTTCAGGAACGTACTTTCTACGCCATCTGTTCCTCAGGGCAGTAGCAACAGCACACTTGGCTTGATTCTGACCAACTATAAATCTGTCTAAGCTTTCTACGATCTGTTTAGGAGTAAGTGATTGCATCGTTGCTCATTTTTATTTCATTAATAGCTCTCCTCAGGACTGCAATCGCACCAAAAAATGCAATGCTGATAATCAGTATAGCAGCGATTATATCAGGGACGACAGAGTGCGTTATCATTATACAGAACGAGGCAATAATGATCAATAAATTACTAATCAGATCTGTCACCGTACAAACCCAGACAGACACCAGATTACTGTCCCCATTACGACACTTATACAGATAGTACACACAAACAATATGTGCTACGATAGCGCAAGACCCGGTAACAGACATAATCTCGTGGTTTGGCAATACTGTCGTATCATATCTAAACAGTATGTATGTAAAAATCGGTACAACACCAAAAAGCATACATATGGTTTTGAAAACAGCCGCCCAAGCTCTAATCCTGGTACTCTTGTTAAGAACATAGATGCTTAAACCATAGTTTGCTGCATCCGCTATGAAATCCATAGAGTCAGCAATCACCGCACTAGAGCCCGCAATTACTCCAGCTCCAGCTATAAAGAAAAACATCACAACGTGTATACATAGTACAAGGAACAAAGAGTACTTGTAATCCGTTTGTTTATCCAATGATTGTACTGCGCTTAAATGCATGTTGTGCTTACTAATTACCTCATAACAGAGATGGCTGAGCTCTGCCGACGTTCCAGTGAAAGAGACCAGATAATGCCTAGCTCTGCCCCCTCAAAACATACTGTTGGGGGAGGTTTACCGCACAGCATAAACGTCACGTAGAAGCTTTGAACCTAAAAATACAAGTACATCTATTATATAACTATACTGATAGTATTACTACAAATTTAGACGTAATATCAAATTTTATTTTTCATCAAGGCGAACCAAAGGCCTCTTGATCTCGTCTTAAAATCCAGCCCCCCCCAAGTACCCTTGTGTTGTCGTACATCACGCAAGCTTGCCCAGGGCTAATTGCTGTATATGGTTCGTCTAGCTCAACTTTATACACGTCGTTTTGTAGCGGGATCACTTTTGCATCTACTGTGTCCTGACTATATCTTAACTTTACTTGGCATTCAAACGGTTCATATGGCTTGTCCCCAAGACCAAGCCAATTTAAATTTCCTACGTGTAGCACAGTCGCATTTAAGTCACTCTTTTCTCCAACTGTCACTCTATTAGTCTTTTGATCTATCGCCAGGACATATAAAGGAGTGCTGTGTGACACCCCTATCCCCTTTCTCTGTCCAACAGTGAAATTTATAATACCGTTATGTACCCCAAGTACAGTACCGTCTTTGTAAACAATCTCACCAGGATCAAGAGCACCAGGCCTCAGTTTCCCTATTACATCAGCGTACGATTGCCCCCCCACGAAGCATATGTCTTGACTGTCCGGCTTCTCTGCAATAGGTAGACCGTACTTTTTAGCCATCTCTCTTGTTTCAGATTTATGCATCCCCCCAAGAGGAAACATCAAAAAGTCTAATTGCTCCTTTGTTGTGTGAAACAAGAAATAGCTTTGATCCTTAAGCGCATCCTTAGCCTTGTGCAGCTCTGAAATTCCATCGTTTATACGTTTACTCACGTAATGCCCAGTCGCCAAAGCGTTAGCTCCCAAGTCTTTTGCAACTTTCAATAAATCCCTAAACTTGACAGTCTGATTGCATTTGACACAAGGAATTGGCGTTTCTCCACGCAAATAACTATCAGCAAAATCGTCGATCACCTCTTTTTTAAAAACACTCTCATAGTTCAAAACATAGTGTTTAATGCCTATTTTGCTTGCAGCAACTTGCGCGTCATATATGTCTTGCCCTGCACAACATGTACCTTTTCTCTCGATTCCTAGATCGCCTGCATTGTTATAAAGTTGCATCGTAATGCCTATTACTTCGTAACCTTCGTTTGCTAACATTGCAGCTACTGTAGAGCTATCGACCCCACCAGACATAGCTACTACGATTCTCAAACTGGTACCTAGCATTTCGTTAACTTTTTAATAAGCGATTGTTGTATGATCGAAAGGATGTTGCTCCAAGCCCAATATATAACCAATCCAGATGGAAAAGAGGCAAACACAAATAAAAAGATCACTGGAAGCATGCTCATCACCTTTTCCTGAACCGGATCTGGTGGAGCAGGACTAAGCTTTTGTTGAATGTATATCGTGATCGCCATGATAATAGGACACACCCCTATTTCTAAGAATGAAGGAGGGGTCCACGGTATCAACCCAAATAGGTTAAATATTGTGGTAGGATCAGGGGCTGATAAGTCGTGTATCCACAAAAAGAAAGGAGCATGTCGCATTTCCAACGTGACATACAAAACCTTATAAAGGGCAAAGAAGATAGGCATTTGCAGTAAAAGAGGGAGACAACCAGACAATGGATTGACCTTCTCCTTTTTGTACAATTCCATCAATCCCTTTTGAAACATTGTCGAATCGTCCTTACACCTTTCTTTTAACAAAGCTATCTGCGGCTGCAAGTCCTTTAACCTGTTCATGCCCTTAAACCCTTTGTAGGAAAGTGGAAAAAGAAGTATCTTGATGACTACAGTCAGTAACAAAATAGCCAATCCAAAATTGCCTATCAATTTGTAAAAGTAGCTTAATAAAATAAAAATTGGCTTCGTTATAAAATATAACATTCCAAAATCCACTGCTCTATCAAATAAAGCAATGTGATATTTGTTCTGATATTCATCCAACAAGTCCAATTTCTTTACGCCCGTAAAGAGTCTAACCTGGCTAGTTGAAGACGTACTTGGCTGTATCACCACCTTGTTCTCCAGCACCGACACCTGAAATTTCGGCTTGTTGCGATCATCAAAAGCTATAAGCTCCTCCTTAAATTGCAGTTCAGGCGCCGGTATGATCGCAGCAAGCCAATACTTATCTGAAAAACCTATCCATCCACCATTCTGGTGTTCATAGCCAATCTTTCTTTTTTTCAATAAGTCCTCAAACGTTACTTCGTTCAATATCCCTCCCATCACTCCTATTACTCCTTCATGGCTTATGACATTGCTTTTGTTCTCATAAAAACTCCGACTCAACAAATAGTATGACTGTAGCTCTACCGCTTCATTTGATAGGTTAGTAACGCTTTTTTTGATATCAAACATGTAGTGATCATCCAATGCAATCTCTATTGAAAATTTGATATTTTGTGGGCTGATCCAATACAATGTGACGCTATCATTCTCTTTTAGTTCACGTTTGCTGGCTTTCCAAACAGTCTGTGAGGTTGGTAGTATCAGATTCCTTTGATCTGTTGTCCAACCAACTTCGCTAAAGTATGATTGATGAGCTTGAGATGGGGCAAAAAAAGTCACCCTGTCACTGTTGGAATCGTTGCTAACCAGATATTGTTGAAATGCTACGTCATCTATACGTGCCCCTACAAGATTGATTGAACCACTTAATGCAGAAGTGTTGATACTAACTCTGTTACCATTTTGAAAACCTTCCTTAATCAAAACCGTCTTATCAACTGCTTCGGCCACTTCAATTTGTTTGACTGGCATTGCAACAGTAACCTCCTGGTGTGTCGCCTTAGGTGGCATTGTAGGTGGTGCAAAGAAATACTGCCATGCCAATATGGCTACTGAAGACAAAATAAGTGCTGTGATTAGTCTGTGCTGCTCTGACATTATTAATAGCTCTCCTCTGACATTAAGTTTTATCGCCTTTGATATTTAACGTTATTTCATCGTATTTTGACCAGTGTCCCGATTCCCATCGTCTGCTTTATCCATTCGCACAACAGGATCGTACCCTCCTGAACTGAAAGGGTTGCATCTTAGTACTCTTAAAATTGCGTAATATACACCACGGATTATACCATGACAACCAATAGATTGTATAGCATAGTCAGAACAACTAGGATAAAATCTACAACGCATTGGAAAAATGGGAGATATAAACCTCTTATAAGCTTTTAAAATCAAGATAAGAGCGTATTTGATGATCTTCATAACAATCAATTATGTTTTAAATGCATTTGCATAATATTTTTAGCAATGGTCTTAGTAGCAAGACAGAAGCGATGGATAATCAAGGGAAGCCTATGGTAGCTCTCCCTGTCATTCTGGGAGCTTCTTTGTCGCTTCCCCCCGCCCCCTCTGTCATTTCACGCAAAAGCGGGGGTCCATATCTCTTTGCTAACCACTTAACAGACTACTTTTATCCAGATTCTTTTCATTCCAATTAATTTCCGGACAGACTCTCTGTGACTGAATTTTACTAAATGCAGCTATCATGTCATTCCTCAATCTCTCGTATTTTACGTCCGCCATCTTTGATTTTGCTACGACCACAACCTCTACCATCCCGCTCAGCTTTAGACAAGAAGCAATCTCATTCAAAATACTTCTGAGCCTTCTCTTGCACCTGTTTCTTACAACAGCCTTGCCAACTTTTTTGGATACAGTCAAGCCCACTTTTAGTGTCGAATCTTCCAGGAAATGGTCAGAAACAATACCGTACAGCAAGATAAACGCAAAGGAGTGTAGGACAGCACCAGACCGATGTATCCTACGGTAATCGTTAGATTTAGTAATTCTATCTAGTTTCACCCATTTCTACAAATCATGCACTAAGCGCATGACGGCCCTTAGCTCTTCTATTAGAGATAACTTTACGTCCACCAACTGTTGACATTCTCGCTCTAAAACCGTGTCTACGCTTTCTCACCAGGACACTAGGCTGATACGTTCTTTTAGTCGCCATTTACTGACTCATTTGATATTGCTTTGCCATAAGTTTATAGCACATTGTCCTAAACCCAGTCAACAAGTTATCTGTTGATCTTTTGCTATAAAAATAGCACTATGCTTCATACCAAGCAGTAAACTATCTTATGACAACAAAGAAACAAATATTAGAGCTTTATATAGAGTCCGGAGTCGATTGCTTCCTATCATCCCAGCCAGTCGATAGATTCCAAGAGCTCACTAGTGCCATCTCAATACCAGAGAAAGAGAAAAGCAATGAAGGTGTAATGTCACAGTCTAGAGGCATTGCAGATAGATGCACAACGCTTAAGGAATTGGAGGCATCTATTAGGGCCTTCGATGGTTGTGAAATCAAACAACAAGCTCAAAAGACAGTCTTTGCTGATGGCGACCCAAAAGCCTCAATAATGCTTATCGGTGAAGCCCCAGGCGCTAGTGAGGATCAGCAAGGCATTCCTTTCTGTGGACCTAGCGGTAAGCTTCTGGATAACATATTGTACTCCATCAAGCTCACAAGAGAAAGCGTGTACATCACTAACACCGTTTTCTGGAGACCACCAGGCAATAGAAGGCCTACCTCTCTTGAGATAGAAACGTGTAGACCATTTGTTGAAAAGCACGTGGCATTAGTTGGACCAAAGTTAATTATATTGGTTGGTAATACAGCCGTTGAATCGCTTTTGAAGCTCCAACTGCCAATGCACTCCATACGACATCAAGAGTTTCAGTATTCAAATCGCTACATGCAATCCCCAATACCAGCCAGTGTAATTTTTCATCCATCATATCTCCTCCGTTCTCCATTCAAAAAGAAAGACATGTGGTATGATATACTAAAAATACAAAAGAAATTAAAGGTATGAAAATTGTCGACGGCCTAGAATCATTCCACAAGCACACTGATTGGCACCAAGGAACATCCCTTGCAATCGGGAATTTTGATGGTATGCACATAGGACATCAACTTGTAATCAAACGCTGCGTGCAAGCCGCAAAAGATCTGAACATTACAAGCGCCGTCATCACATTTATACCACATCCGTCAGAAATACTAAGCGCCTCAAAACAAAAACATCTAAATATCTTGGATTTTGATGAAAAAGCTAAAATTATTCAAGAATTGGGAGTAGATACATTATTGATAATACACTTCAATCATGATGTATCTCACTTATCCCCTTCAATATTCCTTGAAGATGTTTTGATACGACAACTCAAGATGAAACATCTTGTGACAGGCTCTGATTTTCATTTTGGTCAAAATAGAGAAGGAAATCAAAAGCTCTTAGTTCATATGTCCGCTACCAAAAACTTCACATATGAAAGATTAGAACGTATCAAATGGAATGAACATCAGGCATCTTCCTCTAACGTCAAAGCACTAATGCAACTTGGTGCCTTTAGAATCATAAAACATCTATTAGGAAGATGGTATCACGTTTCAGGCATAGTAAGTCGAGGAGATGGAGTAGCTGGCAGGCTCGGCATTCCAACCGCCAATATAAAGCTGAGAGATGATTTGTGTCATCCACTATACGGTGTGTACCTTATACGTGCAGAGATTCAAGGTCAAGTATGCTACGGCATCGCAAATGTAGGAGTAAAACCCACATTTCTCAATAGTAGCAAACCAACCCTAGAAGCCCATTTTTTTCAGCTCCCTAATGTTGAACTTCACGGACAACACCTGAAAGTCGAGCTACTCCACTTCATTCGTCCTGAGAGAAAGTTTGCAGGGATCGAGGACTTGAAAACACAAATACAACAGGACATCACCTTCGCTTCTCAAGCAATCCCGTCCGTACTGGACGAGAGTTGGGTGGAGTCTTCTCTGACAGCATAATCAGGGCTAAAATATAAGCAACCGCGTATACAGCAACGCCCGAGAAGACTACATCGCTCAAAAAATGCGCGCCTTTTGCTATTCTTGCCAAACCAAAACCAAAACCTAAAAATAGCGCCAATAAATTATATACCATGCGCTTCCTTCCCTTTTGCAAGAATCCAAAGGCAAATACCATAAACCCTATGGAAGCATGTCCGGAAACAAAAGAACAATTATGGTTACACTGATTTGATATAACAAATGCTGGTGTAAATTTGTGCTCTCCTCCAAATTGTTCAACGTGCATAGGTCGCGCCCTGCCAAAATTTTCTTTAAATACTAGATTCACAACTAATCCAGGACCTATTGCGTATACAAAAATAACATACAGGATAGGTATGTAGTGTCTTGGATGCATAGAGCGTACCGCAATAAACCTCAGTACAAGCGCAACGATGCAACCCACTAAAAGTAGTTGAGCAAGTACCACCACGCTACTATTGATTAGCGATACCACCGGATTACTTTTGAGATAAAAACCAAAAATAAAATCGTAAAAGTACCCGCTTACAGCCAAATCAATATCGCTTCTGTAAAAAAACAGCAGCGCGATGGATAACACAAATATTGCGAAAAGCGTAATAAATCTAGTACCCATGAAAATTCTCCATATAAAATATGCATCTTTTTAAGTTTTGATGATGTAAACCAAAACAAAATAAAAATCTTACATCATCACCATACTTTTCAAAAACTTTGGGAGTAACTTGAGATGCAGAGATTATCACAAGATCATGAGACTTAAAGTGATTCAAATTCGTTGTCTCCGCAAAATAATCGTTGATTACACCTGAAGGATTCCACTTAAATAACTTTAAGTCCACCCCTCTTGTATAATACGAGAGTAGGGCCATATCTTTTCTGGATTCTGCAACTATCAGGGCCTTTGGATACTGGTCATGCATTAATAATGCTTCTTGAGCAATACTACGTCCTCCCCTTAAACGCTCAAAAATGTCATAACGATGGTGTATAGTACAATCAAACCTCTCCAATACCTCTTGGTGCAACATGATCGATATACCTATTAAAACATGTAAAACAACAGAGATCTTGACGTACTTCTTCCATTGTTTGACACTTAAAGTTGCTACAAGAATACATGCCGTTATATAGCAGGGAGCGGCCCAGTTAGCATACGCACGAGACACAAATGCCAGCACCAACATTGCCAGCAAAATCGGCAATAAAAAGTATACAAGTATTGCCTCATTGTGCACTGTATCATGCCCATTTCTCTCTTGATGCCTGATACACAAGAACTTGTAAATTATCACCAACAAGTATAAAAACACAAGCGGTCCAAATACAAAGAATTGCCCGAGTAGAAACTCCAGCATCGATGATATTGTAAAATGCTTGTTGTAACCACTCGCAAGTTCTAAAGTATGTGATGCACTCACCCAATTATGGTGCAGATTCCAAAGAATATTTGGGCAAAAAATAATAAATGCCAAAAAAGTTGCGATATATGGGCCCCAACTTGCTTTTAGTAGCTCTCTTTTGTGCATCAGCAAATATAAAAACGCAGAAGCTACAAAAAAGATCATGTTGTATTTTGTAAGAAGACCACATCCACAAAATATACCGCAGGCAACCCAGTGGATTAGTCCTTCGGTTTTTAACGCCATCACAAAATAATAAAACGCCAGGGACCAAAACAGTAGCAAAATTGGATCAGTCGATATAACAGCAGAAGACAGAAAAACTGCTGGCATTGTGACGTACAGTAGTCCCGCCAGATATGCACGCTCCTTGTCAAATTCCTTCGCACTCAGGTATACCACGTAACCGGTGCAAAAATGCAATACCGGTGAGAAAAATCTGACACCAAATTCACCATCACCAAACAAGTAAGTGGAGCATGCTATAACCCATGCAACGAAAGGTGGCTTCGAGTGATATCCAAAGTCCAAGTGCTTGGACCAGACCCAATATTGAGCTTCATCTACATAAAGCTCTAAACCATTAAATTTGAGCCAACACAATCTGACAAGCAACAAGAAAAAAGATACAGCAAAAAAAGAAAACTGGCGAGCACTCCACACAACCATATCAAGCACTCAACACAATGTGCCCTAAGCCTTGTGCTGGTCGAGAGCCTTGACTTTCATACACAGTTTGCTAATCCTTCTGGATGCCGTATTTAACTTGAGGACCCCCTTTGAAACGCCTTTCATCATCTCGGATTCAGCGACAACTAAAGCGGACTTCGCTTGAGAAAAATCGCGATTACGAATAAAAGCCTCGACTTTTCCAAGGAAAGTCTTGATACGGCTTATTCTGGACCTGTTGATTGCATTTAATTTTGTGGACCTTGAGAATGCCTTTGCTGCCGATTTGTGATTTGCCATTTTTTATGCGTTTTTTAATTTTAACTACAAAACATTAAAAGCATTGTTACACGAGATTATTCTGAAAGTCAAATTCATCTTGAGATGATAGGTCCAGTTTCTGCTTGTCATCTTCCCCGATTTCATGTCCGTCAATTATAGAAAGTTGATGACAAAAAAGGGAGCGGAATTGCAAAGGAGGAGTACGGAAGTGACAAAGGGGGAAGATGAGGCTGCATAAGCGTATTGAAATACACGCACAAAGCAGAGTTTCACAAAATCCGTTTGGAACATTCAAAAATAGGAATTGCTATTATTTGTTGTTTCTGTACTTTATGTCAGCAAAGATACTTGCCATATCTATTGCTACGTTTCTATTTCTAAGACTACCTTTGCCATTATATTTCACCTGTATAGGCATAGTGCTACCATAGGGTATGAAGGAAAATTTAGACAGAGTACTCATTAAATTAGTGCTCGTATCGTAAGCCCCTGAAAAAGCCCCACTCACTCTAGAGCTTTTCAAAAGGCAATTTTCAACATTCACTATGCGCTTTTGTAAATTGAGCTGACCCGTAATACTGTCAAATTTCGTCACTCCTTGCTTAATGTAGTAGTTGATTTGAGTAAGTTTATCAGCAGCAGGAATAGGAAGCTCTAATGCAGTCAGGACCTTGTTGAGATCAAACCCACCAACCTCCACTTGTTTTCCTATCAAGGTACCTTTTCCCTCTACGCTATCAAACATCTCATCAATATTAGTACCACTTGTGCCAAGCAATCCACTAACGTTCACATATCCCTTTAACTGCCCACCTTGCCCTCCTAAGGTTGTAATCAATCTGTCCGGATTAAAGTTATATAAGGCAAAAGATAGTGCAACAGATGGCACAGGAGTCATAATAGCGATGTTACCGTCCACCACAAGCGTACCATCAAAGATGTCACACTTGGAATTTTCAAGCATAAATACTCCATTGAAAAGCTTCAGAGTCCCATCCAGAGAATCTACAACTTGTTCTCCAATACTAAATTTTGAAGCTTTCAAAGCTATTCTAGCATTGTAGTTATTTGCGCTAAAAAAATTAAAATATGATGGTGTTCTCGGCAAAAGCAAGTATTCTATTTCGTTTTTACTGCTATCGATCTTGCCGACATAGTCAAGAAATGATTGCTTCAATGCCACTGTGCTTGGAAATATCCTATGATAAAATGCGATAGCATCGAGATGTTTAAAATCAATGTTGGCTGTAATAGATGGTTTGAAAGTACGAATATCAAATGTCAGAAAACTATCAAAATTCGCAACGTCAGAGTCAACACGTAGCCTGTCTACTTCAATGACGTTAGGTTGCACCATCATTGATAACTTTACATCCGGATATACATTGTTTTTAAACACCGCTTTCTCTATGTCCAATTTCAAGTGCGTTCTGCTAGTGATTCCCCGCAACCAGAGATAATCCCCAGTTAATATGTCATGCATACGCCCACTACGATCCAAATCCGCAATGTAGAGCTTTGTCAGAAGCTTATCAAACGCTTCCGACAAGCCTAGATTATCCATATTGACCTGATGCAACTTTAAATCATAATCAAACTGTAGCTCGGCAATGTGACTACCTCTAGCGTACGCTGAACCAACAAGAGTGGTATCATCCAGTATGGACCTGATCTGAGATACTTTGATCATGTTAGGCAGCACGGCGATTTTGGACTTGAACAGTATGCTTTTCCATAAATTTGACCTAGAGGGCTGACCTCCAAACCATTGAATGAAGCTTCCCAAATCTCTCGATGCAAAGGCAATATCACCCGTAAACTTCGATCTGACCTCATTGGTGTCTATAACTCCATTAAGCTGTAGTTTAGCGTCACCAGGAAGGTATACAGAAAGCTCGTTTAAAATGGTCCGCCCTTCTTCATCGCCTATATCTACTACTAAATTCTTGAGTTGTTGAGAGTGCAATTCTAAAGCATCAACTGATATGTTGACTTTGGAATTCACAAGATAAGTCGCAAGTACGTCAAATGTGCGCGCAAATCCAGACGTGAATTCTATGTGATTTAAAGAATCGCTATGCCGATCAAAAAGTTTAATATCGTCGATATTTACAGACGATGCCGACATGTTAACGTCCAGTTTCTTGTTTTTTTTACTCAATCCAAGCTTTACTACCCCTTGTAGCTTTTTTAGAGAGTCTGTATTGATCATGATCTGCGTTATCTCTACAGCATCGTCATGTAGATCGAGTTGAGCATCAATAGATGCAGCGGTTTGATCAATTTCAGTCTTACCAGACTTAGCATTCAGCTTCTTCAAATAACCTGTGATCCTGCCTTTTAAAGTAGGCTCCATCAATAGTTTGTTTGTATCCCCCTCTAGTTTTACCAAAGTAAAGCTGTCCTCTAACGATATATGCATGGTACCTCTCTCATCAAAATCACCACGCCCTGTCTTCAAATTACCCGTTATGCTAAACGGACGCCCAAATACCTCAAATGTCCCACCAATCGACATTGCGCGCCCATTTCCTTCCAAACCGTAATTTACGTTGATGTTGATATTCTGCGCATATCGTGTCTTTGATCCTCCAGTATCAGAATAAAGAACGTAAGCGTTGGAGCCTACTATCTCCAATGCCTCTACCTTTAAACTTTTTTGAAGCAGAGACGTGGAGTATATGTACTTCTTTATTTGATCTGCATAAAAATCTACTTTTTCTAGTCTCACCTTTCTTAAATCGAGTGTTTCAAACAGTCTACTTGGTGTATTTAAACCATATAGCTCAATCGTTTGACTCTCAAATAGGGGCTCATCATTGGATGATACCTTAACGTCGTTCAGTTGAAAGTGTGGAAAGGGTAAAATATAAAATTTTAAGTCACCTTGCACTATAATATCGACGTTGAAACGCTTTTTGAGAGCACGCCTAATCTCCGACTTATAGTAGTTCAAAGGAGTGTATTGCAACACTAAATGGCTAGTACACAGCACACATAACAAAAAGATGAAAATTTTTACCAGAACGCGAAGCATCTTGACCTCCCCCTTGAGATACTACTAGTCACACTTTATACTTGATATTAACAATCGACCTGAAAGACGGTCAACTAATATCTTTTTTGTTATGGCTTCTTTAATGCTTTTCTTCTCCAAAACCTCAATCACAAGAGGTTTAGTGGAGCCTACGGGCTTTACGTACTTCTGTGTTGATCAATAGAAGTCCTGATATGATGATTAGAACGTATCCATAGTAGGAGCCCAATGCGGGACGTTCTGCCAACAACAACAGGCCCAATACTCCACTGAACAGCAATTTGGTATAACGGAAGGGTACCACTATAGATAATTCATGCTGTAGAGCTTTAAAGTAAGCGACTCCATGTATGAAATAACAACAAGCCATTAATAGTAGGTATTTAAGATGCCACCACTCTATGTTGATATCTGTCAAGGATATAAGTCCAACGGGATTAAGATGAAGAGGTATCCCTAAAAGTGTGAGGGCACGGTCGCCAACTATCAAACATTCCCACTGTATGAATACTATTGGTGCGGACCACATACATGCAAACAACATTAAATAAAACATTTGTGCTTTGTTTTTTTCAGTTCTGCCAAGAACTTTGACGGATACTGTATTTAATGTCCAGAAACCTATTGCCATGAAGGTATAGCCATAGAACTTATTGGATGTAGCAATTTTTGAGATTTCTTCAGACAGTGCGTATATGTGTATGAGTTCTGGACGTACAACAATGATTGCACCAAAGAAACCTAGCAACACTGCTACTATTTTAGTTTTTGTGACGCTCTCACTAAAAAATACCATACCGATAATTACAAGCAATATGTACTGGATATTTTCAAGAGCTGCAGCATCTGCCATATCAACGTAATGGAGTCCATGTACAAATGATATTGCGCCCATGACGCTGAAGAAACTACGAATTAGGTGAATGTGTATCCTTGTTGTCTTAATGTTTTGGAGTCCGTCGTTAAAGACCCATGGTAATATTGCCAACAACAATATCAGTTTATACAGAAATACTATGTGAGCTCCACTTAGTGATACTCTCAATATTTTTGCGGTGATATCGAGTACGGAGAGCGCGATGGTGTTGATTAGCATGAATCCTATACCGTATAGGGCAGAATAACGGTTGCTAGGTTGTGTAAGCATAGTGATTTGCCTCTAGATAAGAAAAAAGCCCGCATAGCGGGCTTTTTGAATTTGTATTTAACGTTTGCGACAATGTTAGTATCATTGAACTTTTAACAACTTCTAATAGGGCATCAGTTTATACATTATACAAAAAGAACTATATGATGCAATAAATTAAAGCGGATTATAGAGGTGCATCTGGGTTAATTGTTGTTCTACCTTTTCTGATGGCAAAGTAAAGCTGTGGTTTTTGTACACCACCTGTTCTACCAACTTTAGCTATTACTTGTCCCTGTCTTACAACATCACCTTTTTGGACTAACACGGATGCATTATTTGCATAACTGCTAAAAATGTTGTTTGCGTGTTTGATGATTACAAATTTCCCATAGTCTGTGACAGTGCTTCCTACATATACTACTTCTCCAGCGCTGGTTGCCATAACAGGGGAGTTGATCGGTGCAGTTATGATGATGCCTTCATGGAATGGGCTTGGGGCTTGTCCATATCGTGAGAGCACCTGTCCTTCTAAAGGCCAAGTGAAGGCTCTAGAATTGAGTGGGTGTGGATGTGAGAAATTTGATTTGGAGGTTGGCTTTATATTGATGGTTCCAAGTTCTTTTTCAAGTTCTGTCAAGCTTTGTTCATTATACACGTCAGCTTTTTCTTGCTGTTTGGTCTCCTCTTGAATTTGCACGTCTCGTTCTGGTAGAGTAGTGTTTGTATCTTGTGGGGCAGATGCATTATTATCATCACTTAATTCTCTACTTGATGTACTGTCTCGCCTGTAATCCTGCTGTTGTACTTTTGTTGTTTTATGATTTTTACCATAAAAAACATGTTCTTTTCTTTCTACAGGTGCTGGTTTGGTATGAACAGTGCAACCCTGTAACAGAAGTGATGCAGTGATTAGGATTGGGAATAGTGCGAAAGTAATTTTCATAAGGCCGAAGTTCAAAGATTGGTATTAAGTTTGATATTGCTTGCGACAGACTTATTATTTCTAAAGTCTCGAATTTTGTTGTGTATATCTGTGATATATTTCTTATACAGCTCTAAAGTGGTGCCGGAGAGTGGCGGAGACTTAGCGAAGCTGATCTTATTGGGATTGACTTGCTGATTTCTATCGTGCACCTCGTAATGTAGATGTGCTCCACCGTCTGTGCTTCCGGTATTACCGACAAACCCTATGACCTGTCCCTGGCGTACTCTTGCTCCTTGCTTGATATTTTTGCCAAATCTGTCTAAGTGTGCGTACAATGTAGCATATTTTGAGCTATGCTTAATTTTGAGGTGTTTTCCGTAGCCTCTACTTGAGATTTTGACAAACTCCACTACACCATCGCCTGCAGCAAAGATTGGAGTACCTTTAGGAGCTCCATAATCCAATCCTTTATGCATCTTGGAGTAGCCAAGTATAGGGTGCTTCCTCATGCCGTAGCCGGAGGTAATTCTTGCTCCATTAATAGGGGTTCGCAGCAGCGTTTTTTTTGTACTTTGTCCAACATTATCGAAATAGTCTACATAATCCTTTGAAGCTTCAAATTTGAAAATCTCTTTTCTTGTTTTACCGAGAGTTAAAGAGGCAAAGATTATGTCTCCATCGGTTTTCTTATTTCCCGTTTCGTCGGTGTAATATTTGTACAATATTTCAAATTTGTCGCCGGTATGAATATCTCTTTGAAAATCAACATCATGGCTAAATATGTTAATGAGTTTCATAATATTTTTATTACTGATACCCTGGTTTGCGGCCGACACATAAAGACTACCGTCTATTATGCCCTCTGCGAATTCTTCCTTACACAACAATTGTGTGTCTTTAAGAACTGCGGAGTATGAAACGTTCTGAGGATCGTATGTGACATCAATGGTATTTTTGTCAGTTGTGATTTTGATGTACTCGATCTTGGAATAGTAGTCATCAGGCTGTTCTTTCGCTTGTGGTTCTTGTAGAAATTTAATTTCTACGTTGCTACCGATACCAAGCTTTGAGACATCATACACCTTTGCGATGCTTTCAACAATGTTGTATGAGTCTTGTGTTGATATTCCTGCATCTGCAAAGATTTTGTGTAGGGTATCTCCTTGTTGAACGATGACCTGAAATTTCGAGTCATCGGTTACGACTTTGTCATCTTCATCCATATCTATCTCTTCTTCTGAGGCGATGAGGGTTTCCAGGGCATCCTTTACGTCTCGAAACGAGGTGTAGAAAAATATGTTGAAGCCAGACGAAATCAAAAACAGTAGCAACAGGAGTACGTGTAGCCTATCAGGTATCATTTTATGCATATTGTGGCAAAGTGTGTATTTGAATTATAAAAAAGCAAACCTTTATACCAAATTTCGGAAAATAATTACGTTAAGTGGACGGGGCACAAGTATTGATTTTCGGTTTCGTGAAAATGGCAAATTTGGGTATAGTGAGGAGCAAAGGAGGCACTAGGAAGCTTGCAGCCTGGGGACAAGAAAATCTGGGGCCCTGAATGATCGAATGGGCCAGAGGAATCGCACAGAACTAGGCTTAACATTTTCTAACTTTATTTATTTTTGGGAATTGGCATTTACGCGAGAATATAAGAGTTATTTGAAAAGTTTGCAAGCCTTTATATCGTTACCAACATTTGCGACAATAGACCTCTTGCCTAACTCATTCTGAGTGGTTATTTTGTCGTCAAAATTTGTCTGCGCTCCTCACATATATAGGA
>NZ_SCFA01000073.1 GCF_004210275.1 Rickettsiales endosymbiont of Peranema trichophorum | reverse complement strand
GGGATACTACTGGAGTTCAAGGCAACGGATGACCCAAAGAAGCTGAAGGCAAAGGCAAAAGAAGGCCTAAAACAAGTGAAGGACAAGCAGTATCTTGAGCTTTTTAGGCAACAAGGTGTGAAGGATGTACTTGCGATAGGCCTTGCGTTTTGTGGGAAGCGTCTTGAGCTTGTGTGGGACAATATGAGTATATAAAGAGCGACAAGAAGAAAAAGCTACAATAAGGTTCCTTCAGTGCTTTGTCATTTTACGTGATGGCGGGCGTTTGGAGTATTATATCAGCTTTTTAGGGGAAGTGCTGTTGAATTTTGGTACAAAATTTTGCTGCTATCTACTCAGTTTTTCACTTGCTTTGATCTAAATAAAGATGACGACGTCTTATATATTATAAAATATATATTGACGTGGCACTGTGGTCATGGTAAGAATCTATCTACGTTCTAGTTAGTCAGTAATTTAACTGACTTTACTGTTCTTTGAAATTGTAAGTAAATTATTACACTGCGGAAACTAAATTAATGTTGTATAAGTTTAGTTCTGTAAACGATGTTGGTAATAAAAATCAGCTAAAAATATAATAAGAGCATTTAATGAATGTCTTGGCGGCAGGAGGCGATGAAGGACGTGATAGGCTGCGATATGCTACGGGGAAGTGCCAATAACTTTTGATCCGTAGATCTCCGAATGGGGTAACCCACCAGATTAATCTGGTAACTTTAGATGAATACATAGTCTAGAGTGGCGAACCTAGGGAATTGAAATATCTTAGTACCTAGAGGAAAGGAAATCAACCGAGACTCCGTTAGTAGTGACGAGCGAAGACGGACTAGGCCAGTACCACGGCAACTAAAATCAGAATCTTTTGGAAAAAGGAACCATAGAAGGTGATAGTCCTGTATGAGTAAATAGTTGTTGATGGTCTTGAGTAGGGCGGGGCACGTGAAACCCTGTCTGAACATAGGGAGACCACTCTCTAAGCCTAAGTACTACCTGACGACCGATAGTGGACAAGTACTGTGAAGGAAAGATGAAAAGAACCCCGACAAGGGGAGTGAAATAGAGCCTGAAATTAAATGCTTACAAGCAATCGAAGCACATGCAATCATTGATTTGATAGTAAGGTGTGACGGTGTACCTCTTGTATAATGGGTCAGCGACTTAGTGTATCTAGCAAGGTTAAGCCGTTAGGTGTAGCCGTAGCGAAAGCGAGTCTGAATAGGGCGTATTGAGTTAGATGCATTAGACCCGAAACCGGGTGATCTAGTTATGAGCAGGTTGAAGATAGGGTGAAACCTATCGGAGGACCGAACCCACTACTGTTGCAATAGTAGGGGATGACTTGTGACTAGGGGTGAAAGGCTAATCAAACTCGGAAATAGCTGGTTCTCCGCGAAATCTATTTAGGTAGAGCGTTATTCGATTACCATCGGGGGTAGAGCACTGGATCGGCTAGGGGGGCCTAAAGCCCTACCAAACCTAACCAAACTCCGAATACCGATGAGTACAGAATAGCAGGCAGGCTGTGGGTGATAAGGTCCATGGCCGAGAGGGAAAGAGCCCAGACCGCCATCTAAGGTCCCAAAATTATGGTTAAGTGTTAAAGGAAGTAGAAACGCCAAAACAATTAGGAGGTTGGCTTAGAAGCAGCCATCCTTTAAAGAAAGCGTAACAGCTCACTAGTCTATTAGCGATTCTGCGCCGAAAATGTAACGGGGCTGAAACCATATACCGAAGATGCGGGTTTAGACACTGTATAAGTGTTTAGGCGGTAGCGGAGCGTTGTATAGGCCGTTGAAGGTGTACTGTAAGGTATGCTGGAGGTATTACAAGCGAGAATGCTGACATAAGTAACGTAAAGAAATGTGAAAAACATTTCCGCCGAAAGTCCAAGGGTTCCTGCGTAAAGTTAATCTGCGCAGGGTTAGCCGGTCCCTAAGGCGAGGCCGAAAGGCGTAGTCGATGGGAATTGCGTTAATATTCGTAAGCCTGCTGGAAGTGACGAAGGCTGAAAGTTGTACAGAGTTAATGGATTCTTTGTGCAGCCTAAGACTTCCTGGAAATAGCTCCAGCATATAGACCGTACCCCAAACCGACACTGGTGGACTGGTAGAGTATACTAAGGCGTAGAGAGAATAATGTTGAAGGAACTAGACAAATTGCATCCGTAACTTCGGGAAAAGGATGGCCTTACTTGGGCAACCAGGATAAGGTGGCACATAGCAGGGGGTGGCGACTGTTTATCAAAAACACAGGACTCTGCAAACTCGTAAGAGGAGGTATAGGGTCTGACGCCTGCCCGGTGCCGGAAGGTTAAGGTGAGATGTGCAAGCATTGAGCTGAAGCCCCGGTGAACGGCGGCCGTAACTATGACGGTCCTAAGGTAGCGAAATTCCTTGTCGGGTAAGTTCCGACCTGCATGAATGGCGTAACGACTTCCCCATTGTCTCCAACATTAACTCAGTGAAATTGAACTCTCCGTGAAGATGCGGAGTGTCTGCGGTTAGACGGAAAGACCCCGTGAACCTTTACTATAGCTTTGTAGTGGTGTTAGGGATTTAATGTGTAGGATAGGTGGGAGACTTTGAAGCTTAGGCGCTAGTTTAAGTGGAGTCGTCCTTGAAATACCACCCTTTAAATTTTTGACATCTAACCATGCTCCATGAATCTGGGGCTGGGACCCTGCATGGTGGGTAGTTTGACTGGGGCGGTCGCCTCCCAAAGAGTAACGGAGGCGTGCGAAGGTAAGCTCAAGTTGGTCAGAAATCAACTGTTAGAGTGCAATGGCATAAGCTTGCCTGACTGCGAGACTGACAAGTCGAGCAGAGACGAAAGTCGGTCATAGTGATCTGGTGGTTCTGTGTGGAAGGGCCATCACTCAACGAATAAAAGGTACTCCGGGGATAACAGGCTAATGAGCTCCAAGAGCCCATATCGACGAGCTCGTTTGGCACCTCGATGTCGACTCATCACATCCTGGGGCTGGAGAAGGTCCCAAGGGTTCGGCTGTTCGCCGATTAAAGTGGTACGTGAGTTGGGTTCAGAACGTCGTGAGACAGTTTGGTCCCTATCTGCCGTAGGTGTAAGGAAAATTGAGAGGCTCTGACTCTAGTACGAGAGGACCGAGTTGGATATACCACTGGTGTACCGGTTGTTTTGCCAAGAGCAACGCCGGGTAGCTATGTATAGAAGGGATAACCGCTGAAAGCATATAAGTGGGAAACCCGCCTCAAAACTAGTTTTCCCTATTAGTGCCGTTATAGACTATGACGTTGATAGGCTGGGTGTGTAAGTGGAGCAATCCATTGAGCTAACCAGTACTAATAGCACGATTGATTTTTAGTTGAACTAATATCGTTTACAGTGTTAAGCTTATACTGATTTTGATTTTGTTTTTCTTTGTAAATTTACTTACGATTTCTCTTGCCATACTTATTGGCTTGGTGATTATAGAGAAGGTGAAACACCTGATTCCATACCGAACTCAGAAGTGAACCCCTTCGTCGCTGATGGTACTTTAGCTTAAGCTACGGGAGAGTAAGTAGTTGCCAAGCTTGTAAGTGTGGTTTTTTTTTACGTTCATTTTTTACTTCTTGAGCTACTATTGCTTGCTTTTCCTATTTAGCGTTATACTATAAAATGTAATGGAGTGTTTTAGCGTTTTATAAACACAATTTTAAGGCGAATAGCTCATTAACTAATGGAGGAAAAAATGAGGAATAGTATCATGAAAAATTTTACAAAGATGGGTAGGGGCTTCTGTATTGTGGCTATACTATCTCTGGTAGTGTTGGTGCCTTTGATATGTTTTGGTGCGGACACTGGGGGAGGTGGTACGGGAAGCGCGACTGATAATAATTCCATTACATATGGATTATGTGTTGGTATTAAAATTGTGACTGGAGGTACTGGTCAAGCTCTTGCGATTATTGCAATCATTATAGTAGCTATAGGTCTTTTTTTGGGCAAGCTTTCATGGGGTGTAGCGATTGCAATTGGTATTGGTATGGGTCTGTTATTTGGTGCACCACAAATTGTATCATTATTTAGTGGACAGGGCGCCCTCAAATGTGACAACATTACCAAACCTTCTTAAATTATTGAAAATAAGAGCCTGTCCGCAAATATGAGATATGTTGGAGGGTCTGGATGGTGTTGAGACAAACATCCAGGCCCCACTTTTTTATCCTTCCCGCAAAAGCGGGAATCTATCTGCTTTTGCCAACAACTTCACAGACAACTTTTGCCCTCATTCCAGTTAATTTGCGGACAAGCTCTTAACTGTAAAAGCTGATGTTGTTGTGTTTGACACTAATCCTGTTTACTAGGCTTACATCTGTTGTTGTGAGCCAAGTTTGGACATTGCTTAGATGTATCTGGTTGATCAAAGAAGAGGTGGCTGATTGATCGAGATGTGCAAAGACTTCATCCAGCAGTAGTATTGTTTTTGCATTATTTATTTTGCTCATTGCTTTAACTTGGCCCAATATTAGGGATGTGAGCATTGACTTTTGCTCTCCAGTAGAGGACTGGTGTGCTGGAATATTTTTGATGCTATGAAGTGTTTCGATATCGCTTTTATGGACTCCAAAATTTGTTCTATTGCTAGTAGCGTCTATATGTCTTAGACGTTTCAAATGATGTATAATCAAATCTATGATATTACCTTTCTCTTTTTCTGTGTAGAGTTGATCGAGAGGGCCGATAAATTTGATTAAGGGTTTTAGAAATGGACTATCATCATGATGTAGCTCCTGCTGAACAAGATTTAAAGCTTGATGGCGTTTAATGAGTATTGCACAACTGAGGTGTGCGATTTGCTCTTCAAGAGTTTTAAGCCATATTTCATCATATTTATGATCATGTAAAATGGTTAATCGTGATTTTAATAATTTATCGTAGTTTAGTATTGCGGGGGCGTGTTCAGGAAAGAAGTTATACGTTATTCTATCGATGAACTTCCTTCTATTGGATGGTGATTCCATAAATATTCCATCCATTTGAGGTATTAACCAAACTACCTTTAAATAATTTAAAATATCGCTATGTTTTGATGTGACGTTATCGTCTATCACTACAAGTCTTTTGATGGTATTTGAGTGGTCTTTTATGGAGCCTGTGGACAATGTGATAGAGTTTTGGTTGTGAGTGATATCACATCGGACGGCCCACTCGTCATATGTGTTTTTGATGTGGTTTATGGGGAATATTTGGTCTAACGATGCATGTCTGAGGCCTCTACCTGGAGCTAAGAAGGATAGGGCTTCTAAGATGTTAGTTTTGCCTATGCCATTTGGTCCATTAATGACAACGATAGGGCTATCTACGTTTATTTGGAAATGGTAGTGATTACGGAAGTTGGATAAGGCGAGTTTGTTGATTGGCACGCACGTTTACACTTCCATTGGCATGACGACGTATGTGGAGCTTTCGTCGGAGGCATCGTGTATTATGATAGCGACAGAATTGTTAAATAGTTTTAGTCTGACGAGATCGCCATCAACCACGGATAGTGCATCTAGCAAGTACCTTGAATTGAAGCTTATGGATATATGCGTAGTGGAGTTATAGGCGACTTGTATGGCTTGGAGACCTTGTAGATGGCTATTTGCGAGACTACTTGCGGTGAGTGTTAATTTGGATGGCTCTATGTCAAACTTGACAGATTTTACTTTATCTTGTGATATTGCGATGACAAGGTCGATTGCGCTTAGGATATCTTTTACTTTTACTTCCATGCACTTGTCATTCCCTTTTGGGATTACTCTATCGTAGTCTGGGAATTTACCATCTATTAACTTACTACTGACTCTGATGGTACCTATTTGAAACATGATTTTCTTTTCAGATACGCCGATAGTGACTTCTTTATCATGAGCTTCCAACAAGCTGACCACTTCCATGACGGTTTTGCGTGGGATTATGACGCCTGGCATAGCATCGAGGCCTGTTGGTAGCACAGCATCAACTTTAGCCAATCTATGACCATCTGTTGCGACGGCTCTGAGGGCTGAAAGTCCTTTATTTGATTTATGGACATGGAGATATACACCATTGAGGTAGTATCTGGCTTCGTCTGTTGATATAGCGTGTTTAGTTTTGGACAACAGAGCTTTTAGTATGTTGCTGTGTACATCGAATGTATGGGATATGACACCGAGATCGAAGTTAGGAAATTCGTCTGAGGAAATGCAGGGGAGGACAAAGAGGCTGGAGCCGAATTTGACGCTTATTTGGTCTGGTGTTTCTGTGGTTTGCTCGAAGGTTATTGTGGAGTCATCAGAAATTTTTCGGACTATATCATAGAGTGTGATTGCGGGTACGGTAGTTAGAAGAGGTGCCTGTACTGTTGCTGGAATTACGTCTCTGACGGCTATATCTATATCTGTGGTAGTGAGGCTGAGGTGGTCACCTAGTGCTTCTATTTTGACGTTGCTGAGCACTGGTATGGTGTTTCTTTTTTCTACGACTGAGGTGATATAGCCTAGTGCTTTTAATAAATCGGCTTTTTGTACAACGACGTGCATATACTATTTTTAGATCTTTGATAATCCTGTAAAAATCATAGACTGTATGTAAAATAGTTTCAACTAAAAATATATTTAGGCGATGACATATTGGTATGCTTCTACTTTTGAAAACAGCTTTTTTAGGAGCTTATTATGGAGTGTATGTCCTGTTTTGAGAGCGCTGACGTAGCCGTGCAGTCTTGCTCCGGCGAGATATAGGTCTCCGATGCAATCCAATATTTTATGTCTTACGAATTCGTCTGGATGGCGGAGACCATCTTGGTTGACGACTCCGTTATCTGAAATAGCGATTGCATTATCGGTAGATGCGCCGAGTGCCAAGCCGTTTGCCCACAATGTTTTTAGATCTTTGACGAATCCGAAGGTTCTAGCGTTACTGATTTCGTTATTGAAGTTATTGGTTTGTTCATTGAATGACAATGACTGCTCTCCTATGACGTGATTATTATAATTGATTGTAAAATCGACGACGAATCCGTCATTTGGTGTGATTTTAATGGACTGGTCATTGTGAACGACTTCAATTTCGTCAATGATTTTAATGATTTTTCTATGTTTATGCTGTTTTTGTATTCCTACTTGGTCTATTAGTTTTACAAAAAGGAGTGAGCTACCGTCCATAGCGGGGACTTCTATATTATTGACTTTAATGTGTGCGTTATCGACGCCGCATCCCCACAAAGCGGACATGAGATGTTCAACTGTGGCGACAGTGACTCCTGCCTTATTTCCGAGGACGGTAGAGAGGTTTGTGTTTACTACGTTGTTGAAGTGTGCGGGAATTATTTTGTTATTTGGTAGATCGACTCTTTCGAAGACGATACCGTAATCTTCTTGAGCTGGGAGAATGGTGAGGTTGACGGGTTGGCCTGTGTGTAGTCCTATGCCGTTGAGCTTTATGGGTGAAGCGACTGTTTGTTGATATGGCACGAATTTGTTTACTGATTGGATTAATTTGCATCGATGATATAGTGTTATGTATTACCTTAACAAGTAACATATTGTTGCAATATATTACATTGATTGGTACACATGACGCAACAATCCGAGGCCTCTCTTTTATCGCCTCTCTCTCTCCTTTGCCATCCCAGCATTTCCTTCTTTGCCATTCCCGCTTCTCTTTTTTGTTATTCCCGTGAAAACGGGCATCCATCTAGTTTTGCTAACATTACCTACTGAATCAGAGCATTGGTGATACCAACTCTCATTTTTAAATGATTCAAAACGGATTTTGTGAAAGTCGGCTCTGCGCACGTATTTCAATACGCTTACGCAGCCTCATCCTCAAATCCATTTGCCTGATTTAATCTGAAACTTGGTATGATATGTCACACACGTACCAGTATTCTGCAGAGGTCCAATTAACATAGTGATGCTCCTAAAAAGTACGTTACCAGTGGAGTCGGCAACATGAAACACAGTATATCGAACCAAGTGTATTAGACCAATAGGGAAAAGCAGCAATGATACAAAAAGAGACTACTGATGTATCCCTGTATAGACATCTAGTGTTTTTCTAGACATGCTTTCTAGTGAATATTGTAGCTTCACATTCTCCATAGCAACGCGGCCTATTTCGAGAGGTTGTTTTGGGTTTAGTAGAAGTGCTTCATGAAGAATAGAGGCTGCTGCTAAGGGGTCATTAACAGGGATGTGAAATCCGGATGTGCCATGATGTATAGCATCTTCAGTGACTCCGCCTAGTGTTGTTGCTACAACTACCTTACCCATTGCCTGTCCCTCTATGATTGTTCGACCGAAGGCTTCAGGTTTTATGGATGGTACCATCACTATGTCTGCAACCATGTACAGTGCTGGCATGTCTTTGATAGCTGTGGTCACGATTTTGACCCGGTGTTCAAGGTGGTATGAGCGTAGAGCGTCTTTAATTTCTGATACGTACGTATTGTGATCTCCAAGTGCATCTCCTACCATTATGCAGGTCCAATCTATGTTATTTGTGTGACGTTTTTGTAGAATTGATAACATATCAAGCAAGTACAAGTGTCCCTTGAGCCTAGTGAACCTTCCAGGTAGCAGTATAACTTTACTTTGATTGTTACAAATGCCGATTTTGTTGTGAATATCCAGTATTCTTTCTTGACTGACGTTTTGAGGGTTAAAATACTTGATATCCACACCTCTGTTGATTAGTACAAGTTTCCTACTGTTGACGCTGTAGTTTTGAACAACGTAGTTAAGAATGAATTTGGAGACTACAATTGTTTTGATTCCTTTGAGCATTACAGCGTTGTACAACTTTTTGAATCTATTTGAGACTCCATACGCACCATGAACAGTTGTTACAAATGGAACGCCTGTGATTTTAGATGCAAAGTAAGCACTCCAAGCGGGGGCTCTAGATCTGGCGTGAATGAGGTTGATGCTGTGTAGTTTAATTATTCTACAAATATGAAAGATGTTTAAGAATATGGACAAGGGATTTTTGAGGTGTAAGGGTAAAAGGACATGTACGCCACCATTGTTTCTGAGTTCATCTACGAGAGTTCCTCCGGATGATGCAACAAAGGCGACGTGACCATCCTCTACAAGAGCCTTTGCTATCTCTAATGTTCCACGTTCTACACCACCAGAGGATAATCGTGGAAGCACCTGCAAGACTCTTAGAGACATGTTGTATGGTTTTCTCTATTTGTTTTCTATAGAGTCAAGTTCTATAGAAACGAATCTTGTGTCACCATTTCTTGACATTACTAAGAGTGTGGCGTTTTGTTCTTTTTCTCTCTTTAGCTGTAGTACAACATTTTCAAAGTCTTGAACTGTTTTAATTTTTCTGTTGTTGACTTGCTGTATGACCTCGCCTACGACTATACCTACTTCAGCTGCGGGAGAGTTTCTACTGATCGATACTATTAAAACACCTGTTGTAATATTCTCTAGCCTGTATTTTTTTGCATTGTCCTTGTTGATATTTACCAGCTCCATTCCCAATATGTTGTTGTTGGCAATGTTTGGGGAAGTGGCAGACTCCTCAGGGCCACTACATTCACGATTTTTCTTACAATTTCCTATGACAGCAGATAGAGTCATCTCTTGCCTATTTCTGACGATCTGGATGTCGACTTTTTTGTTGATAGGTGTCGATGCAACGATCATAGGCAATCTATTGCTTGTAAGGACGTCTTTACCATCAAATTTTACAATTATATCGCCGACCTCTAGCTTAGCTATTTCTGCTGGACTTCCGGATACCACACTTGCTACAAGTGCGCCTTTTGCTTCTTTTAATCCCATGTTGTGTGCTATCTTTTGGTCTACAGGTTGTATCTTTACACCCAACCATCCCCTGACCATTTCGCCTTTTTGCTTGAGTTGTTCTATCACAAACTTGGCAGTGGAGGAAGGGATAGCGAAACCAACGCCAACGTTTCCGCCATTGGCGGTTACGATGAGTGTGCTTACTCCGATTACTTCGCCATTTAGATTGAACATTGGGCCGCCGGAGCTTCCAGTGTTAATGGGAGCATCTGTTTGTATATAATCTCCACCATGTTCGATGTCGAGATATCTGCCTTTTGTGGAGATAATACCTGCAGTTACTGTACCGCCGAGCCCGAATGGATTTCCAATTGCAATGACCCAATCACCAACTCTTGATTTTTCGGGATCTCCAAAGTCCACATATGGCAATGCTCTTCCTGCGTCGATTTTGAGCAATGCAAGATCGGTCATACGATCTTTACCGACGACTTTTGCTTTATAAGATGTGGTATTGTCATTGCCCAAGGTGACGTTGATTTCATCTGCTTCTGCAACGACGTGGTAGTTGGTGACTATATGTCCTTCCTTGTCTATTATAAAGCCTGATCCCAAGGAGTTTCTGCGACGCGATTTGCTTCTCATACCAAACTCTTTTTCTAGGCAATCAAACCATTCTAACAAGTTTTCTGGATGGCTATCACAAGAACTGGTGCTATCTTGCTTTTTCTGTAGATTTTGTGTGCTGGACACATTTACAACAGCTGGGCTGACCTTTTCTACTATATCTGCGAAACCTTGCAATGGTTGTTGAGCAAGGCAGTAGGTGTCATTGAAGATGAGCATTACAAAAAGGGAAACTGCTATAGGTCTGAAAATTGAACGGGTAAGGTGCGAAAATTTAAGGACAGCAGTGTGAAGCATACTAATCTTGATTTATAATTGCTTTAACATAGTTTATATCAAACTTTGGTTACTTTAAAAAGATTTATTTCTGGATATTAATGCACGGAGATTCACTACACATTAGTTCATCGTCTATATGTTATTTATCTTCTGATATTGGTGATATCAGCGGGATTGGTTTAAAAACTGCGCAAGCTTATAAAAGGCTTGGATGTATTACTGTGAGGGATTTATTGCTTCACCTACCATACTCTACAATAGACAGAAGGGACAATTCGCCTCTTTACAGCATTAAGACTTCACAGATAACCACTCAGCTTGTTTGTATCAGGGATATCAAGATTCCTAACTACAAGTATTCTAAAAAGCGAAATACACCTTATGTTATTACGTGTGATAACAGCACGGGAAGGCTTTTATTATTGTATTTTAACATTGGGAGCGAGTATTTAAAAAAGCTACTGTATGTTGGAAACAGGATTGTGGTAAGTGGAAAAATTGAACTGGTGGGAGGTAATTTACAAATGGTTCATCCAGATGTCGTGACGAGCTCTAAAACGTTAGCTGAGGTGAGGATAATTGAGCCACTTTACAGAAGTACTTACGGGCTGACAAATTCTCAAATCAGGTCTACGATCGCAAGAGCGATTAGAAACGTAGGGAAGTTGCCGGAGTGGATACCGCATCACATTATGAGCCGATATAGCTGGGTGACGTGGTTAGAATCTATTCGAAAGGCTCATTTTCCGGATAATGTAAAGGAGACGGAATGGAGTTTATACAGGGATAGATTAGCGTTTGACGAATTGTTTGCTCAGCAATTGACACTACAACTTATTCGACAGGGGCAAAAGAAGCACTATAAAACACCGCTGTGTTTTTGCGGTGTACTTTTAAATAGGTTGCTGAGAATACTACCATTTGAGCTGACTGAAGATCAGAAAAGTATCATACTGGATATTGCTGCAGAACAATTATCGAAAGAGCGTGTGATGCGGTTGGTACTGGGGGATGTTGGGTGTGGCAAGACGATAATTGCAGTTTGTGCGATGCTTAACGCTATAGAAGCAGGGAAGCAGGCTGTTTTAATGGCGCCTACGGCAGTTTTAGCAAGGCAGCACTTTTTAAAGATTCAAGCTTTATGTCAAGCAATGAAAGTGACGTGTGGAATATTAATAAGCGACATGCCGCAAGGTGAATCGCGTGAGGTGAGAAAGCAAATAAAGGAAGGAAGTATTAATTTAATTATTGGTACTCATGCATTATTTCAAAATGCGGTAGTCTTTCAAAATTTGGGGCTGGTGATTATAGATGAGCAGCATAGATTTGGTGTTGAGCAACGACTAGCCCTACTACAGAAAAGCAATGCGGCTGACTTTCTTATGATGTCTGCAACACCTATACCGAGGACTTTATGTATGGTCAACTATGGTGACTTGGATCTATCTATAGTTAAGGAGAAGCCTAAGAGTAGGGCTACAGTACACACTAAGGTTATAGCGGACGATAAAGTTGATGAGGTTATGTACAAACTGAAACACGCTATGGAAAACGGTGACAAAGTTTATTGGATTTGTCCGTTGGTAGAGGAATCGGAAAAGCTTGATCTCATGAACATCAAAGAGAGATTTGGTATACTGAACGGACTATTTCCAAATGTTGTAGGTGTGGTACATGGGCAGATGCCATCGGCGGAGAGGGATAAGGCGATGTTAGATTTTTTGAATGGCGCTACGAGGATTTTAGTTGCGACAAGTATAATAGAAGTGGGAATAGACGTTAGTGACGCAACGATTATGATCATTGAGCATGCTGAGAGGTTTGGGTTATCGCAGCTGCATCAGTTGCGTGGGAGAATTGGAAGGGGGAGTGCCACTTCGTATTGTATACTTTTGTATAAGAAGCCACTATCGAATATAGCTAGTGAAAGGCTTGGGATAGTACGAAATTCAAACAGCGGATTTGAGATAGCTGCGGAAGATTTGAAGATACGTGGAGGAGGGGATATTTTAGGTATCAAGCAAAGCGGTGTGCCGGAATTTAAGGTATGCGATATTGTTCAACACCAGCATCTTGTGGAACAGGCGCATCGGAGTGCAAGGAGTGCAGTTGCTATTGATCCGCAGTTGGAGTTACCGGAGCATCGCAGCTTGAAGGTTTTGATAGACTTATACAGCACGATGAGCAGTGAGTTATACACGACTTAGCATGGATGCTTTTTAAGAGCAATCTATTAGCAGTTCTCCACTAGCTATTTTAGCTTTTGTACCAAAGATGAGTGGGTAGTTTTTATAACCATGACCAAACTGATCTGAGGCATAGACTGGAATATCTATTTTGTCTGCAAACTTTTTGATGACAAATTCAACGAATTCATCACCATTTTGAAATGTTCCAAAGAGGATAGCTTTTATATCTTCTAGCAGACCTGCTTGTATCAGGTGGTTCAAGCTACGATCTAGGGCATAGCCTTTGATTCCTACATCTTCAATGAAAACTATTTTGTCTTTTGTATCAATTTGCCAAATAGTACCGATACTATTTGTTATTAGCTCAAGATTTCCACCTATTAGAGAGGCATTGATGACGGCGTTTTTAGCATTTTTGTTGAGTGGTTTAATGTTTTGATATCGCAATTTTTTTCTTTTACCGAGCATTACATCCTTTAAGATCACAAAGTTCATTGGGTCCTTATCTTTGGTGTATAGTAACTCGTTTAGGTTTGCTCCATGTATGCTTTTTAGCCCATGCTTATTAACGAACAAATGCAGTGCAGTAATATCGCTATACCCTATTATCACTTTGTTGTTTGGGAGATCTGAGGGGCTCAAGTATGGTATGAGTTTGGCGCTACCGTAACCACCTCTGAGGGCCCATATATATTTTTGATGATCATGTAGAGCTGCTATAAGGTCTGAAGCTCTGTTGTCATCGGTATTACTATGGAACGGTGAGGCTCCAAGAACATTTAAAAGAGGTGACATTTTTAGGTCTTTATATGCACTTAGCTTCTCCACCACTTGATTTTCACAACCTGATGCAGGTGCAACAACGCTGACCTTCAAGGCACCATTTGCTGACAATAAAAATTGTTTGGTTGGCCTGGAACTGCAAATACCATCCTGTTTGACTGTGACCAGGCAGATAGGGAACAGGAGCAGAAGAGCATAGATTTTTAGAGTGATACGAGACATTAAGATCTGTATGGTTTATCAGCATCGAGGGTTTTATAGCACTTGGTATGTGCTGTATCAACTACAAAATATTTACTAGCAATTTATGCAGCAAATGTCGTATGATGTAGACGGTGACTGAAGGCGATTAGATCTGCCAATCTGGTCAGGACCGAAAGGAAGCAGCCACAGTAGATTCTGTTGGGTTTCAGTCACTTTTGCTTTCGAGGAGATGTTTTTTATACTCTCTTGTTGTTATAAAGTAGCCGCTCATCACTATCAAGAATGAGCCGACCGCTACGTTTGCTCCTAAGATTTCTCCAAAACATGTGTATGAGATAATTGAAGTAAACACGAGGCGTGTGAAGTCGAAAGGCATAAGTACTGTGACGTCGGTGTACTGATAAGCTCTTGCAATACAAAGCTGTGCTAACTTTGAACAAATAGCTATTAGTAGAAGTAGTAATAGCTGTTGGGCAGATGGAATGTAGGATGAAATAAAAAGCCATGGGAGTGATATAAGTGTGACTACACCTGTTCCATATATTACAATTGTATGTGGATCCTGGCGTTGTGTTAATTTTTTGACTACAATTGTGCTACAAGACCAAAATATGCATGCGACGAGCAAAAGAGCATCATATATTGTGATGCCTTCAATAGGGGGCATTAGTATAATGTAGGCTCCCACTAAACTTACGAGCAGGCTGATAGGTTGCCAGATTTCAGGTCTTTCATGAAGTATCAGGGAGGCGATGATTGAGGAAAAGATAGGTGTACAAAAGCTTAGTGCCACGGCTTTATTAATGGGTAGGTGTGATATTGCAACAAACCAGACGAGTGCGCCGATGAAGCTTAGAACTCCTGCCATCAGATTCAATTTAGTGAATGGGGGCCAAGAGATTGCATTGGAGTATTTTCTGGTTGTGAGCAAAAGGAGTAGACCTAATAAATCTTTGTAAAATATCATGGTTACAGGATGGATATTGTTGCTCAGATGTTTGGCGACCATATTGCTAATGCTGTAGAGACAACAAAACGCTATCATATATGCAATACCGTTGAGTCTGCGGGGAGTCTTGAGAGTTTTGAGCATGTTTTATTGAATTACAGTGTTTTTTTGTTGAATTATATCAATTTTTGGAAATGAATACGCTAAAAGATGTTGGCTGAGACTCTAGGGGGTTGAGGTGTTCCCTATTGCTTAGCTGCTGACATCATGTGATTTTATCATTATTTCAAGTTTTTTCTGTGATTATTTTTGAAATTGAGTATTACAGGAAAAGTAACGACTGGACAATATGGGATATAAGCTTTTAAATCAATTGTAATTATTAGACCTCTTGCCTAACTCATTCTGAGTGGTTATTTTGTCGTCAGAATTTGTCTGCGCTCCTCACATATATAGGATATGCTGCGGTGCTCACCTGCATTTTTCCTAAAAATTCCTCACTCATTTATGAGTTATGCAAGAGGTCTATTGTACGAATTTTTGACGTAAAAGTGGACTTAGTTGGAGTGTTTTTAATTACTAAAAACAGGCGTTGCTAGCAAATTAAAAGTTGCAAGATCAACAAATTCGGTATAGACAACATAGGAGCTAAAAAGCTTAGTTAAACTACACCAAATAAAACAAAAACCTGGGGATAGGTCTTAAATTTTTGGTTATGTTTGGTTTGTATATTGGAAGGGTGGCCGAGTGGTCAATGGCAGCAGACTGTAAATCTGCCCGCGCGAGCGTTCGTAGGTTCAAATCCTACCCCTTCCACCAACTTGCCTCAATATTTTAAAATGTTATGTCAAACCGGAAATCCTGTATCAAGATCTTTTTGGGATTGGTAAGGGTATGTGAGTGAATCGCAGATACATAGAATGGAAATGAACAAGATACCAAATTTGTTGACATTATTTCGTATATTGCTGATACCGACCCTGATATTTTCTTTTTATCTCAAGGGGGAGTTGTCTAGCTATGTAGCGGTGGCGATATTTGTTTTTGCAAGTATCACGGATTTTTTTGATGGGTACATAGCGAGAAGAATGTCGACGCAGTCGGAGTTGGGCAGGATGTTGGATCCAATTGCTGACAAGTTGCTGATAGCATCTACGCTGATGATGCTTGTACACTTTCAAAAGGCTCCTGTGATACCGAGTATAGCGATTTTATGTAGAGAGATACTGGTCTCTGGTTTACGTGAGCACTTAGCGGAGATACGGATTTTAATACCTGTCAGTAGCCTTGCCAAGATTAAGACGGCTGCTCAAATGGCTGCTATTATTATTTTGTTATTAGGCGAGGATGTATTTCATATTCCTTACATTAACATTTTTGGGCAGGGGATGTTATGGATTGCTGCGATTCTGACTTTAATCACTGGATATGTTTATTGTAAGGAAGGGATCAAGCATATTTAACAGATCATTGGCAGATATTAGAAGTTGAGGGGCCAATGTTTATTGGTGGACGTGTGAAGGCGAAGGAAATTAACATGGGCTGGTTGAGAATATGATTTGATTTTTTTTGTATTACATATATTCTAGTTCACGTGTAGACCCAAAAGGTCTTATCATGATGGCGGGCGTAGCTCAGTTGGTTAGAGCGCAAGATTGTGGTCCTTGAGGTCGCGGATTCAATTTCCGTCGCTCGCCCCATACAACATCTACTATTGACATTCAGCTCGTTATAGACCGGAACGAGGCGACGGCTGACATTCACTTCATTTATATGATCCCAAAATTACCTATTCCTCACTCATTTATGAGTTATGCAAGAGGTCTAATGATTCAAAACGGATTTTGTGAAACTCGGCTCTGCGCATGTATTTCAATACGCTTACGCAGGCTCATCCTCAAATCCATTTGCCTGATTTAATCTGAAATTTGGTATTACATTGATTCTGCAGATTATTGCGATAATATTAAATTTTCTATTCATTCCACTCCATTAGTTGTCACAAAGCTATTAATACTGTATAATTTATGGCGTGTTTATTTTTTTTGATAACTAAAAATGCTCAATAATTGCTTACAGTTTTTAGCAATCCAGGCACTCAGGTATGTGAGCATTTTTGCACGTCCATATGCACGGACTAAGTCGACATGGCATTAGCCTTGGCGTGGCTGTATCAGATAATTATCACATCAAATCTTAAATCACAGAAAACAACCTGATGGAACTGCAAGGACTTGCGATGTTTTTGCATGCCAGTGGGTTATTTCTCAATATTTTCAACGTATAAACTATATAAAGGTAATAAAAATGAACGATAGTGATTTTAGTACTTCAAATTTTAATACGATAGAACCAGAAGCGAGTGAATCTGGCATATCATACTTTTTTAATAAACACTTGATTCCTAGCGCGAGTGATGCGCTCCGCCTGGATCTGCCAACTAATATAGTGATACCACTGGTGTTCTTATTGACTCCAATGGGGGGGCCAATTGTCCCTAGTGCGTTGATAACAGGGGCTATTGCAAAAACAGCTATAGCTACGGCAGTATACACTTATAGAGGGATTTGCAATCAATACTGGGGCCAATCTCTTAAGGACAGTATAGGGGATATAGGGCGTGCATTTGTATGTGGTGCTCCTGCGGGTTTTGTGAAGTATACATCAAATAAAATGGTAGATCGAGCGGTGACTGGTTTATTTGTTGGTACTCAGAATGCTGTGGTGAATGGTGCTGTAGATGTGCAGAATGCTGTGGTGAATGGTGCTGTAGATGTGCAGAATGGGGTTGGTGCTATCATCAAGAAGTTTATGCATCCTGGTGGAGTAGGTGCAATCAATAACTTTTTGTATGAATACTACAATAACAGCTCTTTTTATGGTCCTCTTGCTAAAGTGACAGTAGTAGAGACATCTGATGGTATTACATCGTACTTGGTCAAGATGGTTGATGGTTCTGGGGGGGCACATGATATATATGGCAATTTCATAGCTGGCTTGACAATGGGAAGTATCGCTACAGTGAATATTTGGTTAGAGCAATATTCTAGAGGTGCGATTGATGTTTATACACATTTTAAGGACGGTGCTGATGTTTGCAGAGTACAGACGATATATATCGGTATAGAGGAAACTTGTGGTATAGAGCAAACCAATGAGTCAAACTTGGAGCCTGTATTTGTGAGCATGGCATCATAGTTACGTCAAAAACTTAGCGGCCTGAGGTTTTAATGTATATACAGGCAGCTAAGTTTTTAATTAACATCTTTGTAATAATTCATGTTGCCTTTTTGTAGAACAGATATTTATGATGTTATTTATGTAATTTGTACTAAATAACAAAATAAAGGGGGTTTTATAATGCGCGACAGAAATACCAAGAGATATCACTTAGAGGATCAAAGAGAGCTGCATGATGTAGTAATGAAGTACATGAAGCCGCTTATTGAATTGATCAAAAAAGCTGCGGAGATAGGTGTATGGGAAGGTCTGGATGGTGCGGCTCAGTACCTTTTAGGTACGCGTATGGAGGCGTTGAAGCAATACGGGAAGGATTACCACAACAAAGCTTTAGCTATATGTTTTGAATCGATTGTGGAGAGTACAAAAGCCAAGCAGAACTGGCACGTACTTAAGAAGTTTACGGAAACAAACATAGATTTTGTTTTGACGATGGCTGAGGATAATCCAAGTGCCTTTATAGACGAAGAGATCAGGCAATATTGTCTTAGTGCGATGAACACGAGGCGTCAGAAGCAATTTTTGCAATTGGTAGAGGATCAAAGAATAACGGAATAATAGATACTGTAATTGCGTGATACCAATTCTCATATTTAATCTGAAACTTGGTATCATTTTCCCGCACCTCTCTTTTGTCGTTTCTGCTCCCCTTTTGTCCTTCCCGCTCTTCCTTTTGTCCTTCCCGGCAAAAGCGGGAGTCCCTTTGCCTTTGCGAACAACTTCACAGACAACTTTTGCGCGAATTCTTTTCATTTCAATTAATTCATTGAAGTGCAAAATTTGACGGAAGATTGATTGTAGAAATCTGATCAAACTTTCCGGCATCAAAAGTATTGACCCCAAAGTATATTGTGCTAGTATGATGATACACTAGCACAAGTTAAACATCAGTTATGAGCACCGAAAGCTACAAGAGCGTGTATGAATTATGTGAAGCCTTGTTATTATTGGAGACAAGGGATGAGGCATTCAATTTTTTAAAAGATCTATGTACGCCACAAGAACTTAATAGCCTTGCTGAAAGATGGAGGGTGTGTAAGCTCTTGAATGGTGGTGAATTTTCATACCGTCAAATTCATCAAATGACTGGTGCGAGTCTTACAACGATATCCAGAGTGGCTAGATTTTTAAAAGATGAACCATACAGCGGTTATATTACTCTACTGGGGAAAGTAAATAAGAAGAGTGTGAAAGAAAGGAATGATTAGAATTTTAGGACTATTATTGACATTTATTTTTTCTGTGTCTTGTGAAGCAAATGAAATTGGAGCTTCTAGAGTCACAAGAATCTTCGTCACACAGTTTGTTCAACACCCAGCTCTTGATATGACTGTTAAGGGGATTGTAGATGGTTTGAACCAACATGGTTACGAGATGAATAAAAATTTGCTATTGCGTAGAGAGTCTGCGCAGGGTAGTTCTGTTCTTGCATCACAGATCGCTACTAAGTTTGTGAGTCAAGAGCCTGATCTTGTTGTAGCGCTTGGCACAGTGTCTGCGCAAAGTTTTGGAAAGTACGCAAGGGATGGGAAGATCAAGTTAGTATTTAGCTCAATTACAGATCCACTAAAATCTGGGCTTGTTGATAGTATGAGCAGACCGGGGCGGAGTACTGCTGGTGTATCTAATTTCGTACCATTAGAACCGCAGCTTGAGCTATTTAAGCGACTTCAGCCTAACTTACGAAAATTGGGATTTATATACAATCCTAGCGAGTTAAATTCGACCAGTTTGTTGAAGTCTCTACAGATTTTGTCTCCGCAGTTTAATTTGGTAGTAGTACCACAGGCTGCAAACAAGACATCTGATATACCACAGTCAACAATGAAGCTAATAAAACACGTGGACGCGATTTTTATAAGCAATGACAACACGGCTCTCTCTGCTTTGGGTGGTATCATTAAAATAGCAAACGCACACAAAAAGCCGGTATATGTAAGTGATACAGATGCTGTAGCGAATGGTGCGCTAGCTGCTTTAGGACCAAATCAATATAAGATAGGATTACAAACAGCAGAGTTGATCGTCGATATTTTGAAAGGAGGAGAGTTAGGCCACATTCCGGTCCAATCTCCAGATGGTGTGGAGCTGTATTTAAACGAAGATGTAGCTGTGATGATGGGCATTCAAATACCAGACGATCTAAGGGGCAATGCAGTGAAGATCATCAGAGGCGGTGATGAGCGTCAGTGAAATAGCTATGAGCTTGGAGATTGGATTGATATACGGTATCATCGCCATTGGTATTTACTTGACGTTTCGAGTTATTGACTTCCCAGATCTCACATGCGATGGAAGCTTTGCATTGGGTGGAGCTGTAACAAGCGTTTTGATCGTTTATGGATATCCTCCATTTTTTACCCTTGTTATCGCAATGTTTGCTGGTGGAATTGCTGGAAGCGTCAGTGGAGTACTCTATAGCTACTGCAGAGTAACGGACTTGTTGGCTGGAATTTTAGTTAGCTTTATGTTGTACTCTGTCAATATTCACGTTATGGGTGGTACTCCAAACATTTCGCTTCTCGATTTTAAAACGATATTTACGGACACAGATAGTGTACAAGCGCTATTACTTCTCGCCACTGTTATTTGTATAGGTGTGACCTACATACTGTATACGGATTTTGGGTTGGCTCTGAGAAGTATGGGACAAAATAGACTACTTGCGCATCATTCTGGCATCAGCGTAAAGAAGATGATTATACTAGGCCTTGCCTTAAGCAATGGGTTGATTGCTCTTGGGGGCGCCTTGTTTGCGCAACATCAATGCTTTGCAGATGTTGGAGGGGGCGTTGGTACAGTCATCGTAGGTTTAGCTTCTGTAATGATAGGAGAGAGGTTATTTGTATATCGCGGTGTTTTTGTGGGAGTTGTAAGCTGCATTGCTGGTTCCATTTTGTATAGAATAGTGATTAGTCTCTGTCTGCATAGTGATGTACTGGGATTGCAGACACAGGATCTAAATCTTGTAACAGGAATCATGGTTGTAGCTATAATGTATATGCCAAGGAGGGTGCGTGCTGGTTCTTGATAACATCGATGTAACTTTGGGCAAAGGAACAAAGTTGGAGCGTCCAATTTTAAAGGAACTAAATCTAAAAGTAGACACCGGAGACTTTGTGGTCGTCATAGGGTCCAACGGGTCGGGCAAATCAACGATGCTTAAGGTGATCTCTGGGCTGATCAAGCCAGATAAAGGGAGAGTTCTGATAAATAGGCAAGACATGACGTGTATGCCTCAAATACAGAGGAGCGCACTTGTATCAAGCGTTATGCAAGATCCGAGAGTTGGTACTATTGAAAACATGACGATATTTGAAAACATGGCTTTTGCTTTTAAAAGGGGGCAGGGACGTGGGTTATATCCTTTTTACAGCGCAAGTAGAAGGCAATTTTTCAAAGACAAGCTAAGTGTTTTAAATATGGGATTGGAGGAGCGCATGGACGAAACCGTAGGCAACTTATCAGGAGGACAAAGGCAAGCATTAAGTTTAATAATGGCCTTGCTTGTAGACAGCAAAATACTGTTACTTGACGAAGTGAACGCTGCTCTTGATCCTGGCATGAGTCAAATGATAATGGAGCTCATGCATAAAGTGATCACTGATCAACAGCGAACATGCATAATGATCACGCACAACATGGGTCATGCTATCGCATATGGTAACAGGCTGGTGTTATTGAAAAATGGAAATTTCCAGAGGGAGTACAGTGCGGCTGAGAAGGAAAGGATGACTCAGGCATCTTTATCCGCACACTTTGAGGAAATTTAAGCTTTGAGGAAATTTAAGCGACAAGTTATTGATGTATACCTTTTCCGTATGCGTTGAGAGCTGCCTCATGTATCGCTTCTGAGATCGTAGGATGAGGGAATACCGTATTTATAATATCCAATTCAGTTCCTTCCATATTGATGACTAGCGACAGACCCTGTATCATTTCGCTTGTTTCTGCTCCAATCATATGTGCTCCCACCAGCTCTCCTGTATCTTCTGCAAAAATCAGTTTTACTAAGCCTTCCGGCTCTCCTATTGCAACTGCTTTACCATTTCCTGAAAGGTATGCCTTGCCGATTTTAATCTCTTTATGTTCTACTCTAGCCTGCTCTTCTGTCAGACCTATACTGGCAATTTGAGGGTGGCAATATATAGCACGTGGAATGCTTCTCGGTTTAATCACGCGCGGGCGTGTTATACCTGCGATACTCTCAATACAAAGCACAGCATCATAACTTGCCTTGTGGGCCAACCATGGTGGGGATGTGACGTCCCCTATCGCATATATCTTCTGTTCTGCGGTCTGTAGGTATTTGTTTGTTTTGATGCAACCACGTTCTACCACTACATTGGTATGCTCTAATCCTATGTGTTCTATGTTTGGCACTACACCTACTGCAGAAATTAATCGATCCGCTTTGATTGTGACGGCACCACTAGGTGTATCGCAAAATATATCAAGCCCCTCTTTACGTTTTTCAACATATTTCAAGCCAGTGTCTGTCATGACCTTGACACCACGTGCGTTCAGTGCTTGACGTGCAAGTGCAGCGATTTCAGCATCCTCGTTGACAAGAATTCTATTTTGCATCTCTATGATCGTGACATCTACACCAAGCATGCTATAGAAGCTTGCAAACTCTACTCCTATTGCTCCACTTCCCATTATTGCAATAGATTTAGGGAGCTTGTCTGGTATCATGGCCTCCTTATAGCTCCAAATGAGATTGCCATCTGGCTCTATGCCTTTCATGATCCTTGAAGTTGCACCGGTCGCAATTATGAGATGCTTTGAGCAAACTTCAACATCCCCTTCTTGTGTTGCGACTGTGATGTTTTTGGCAGGGTTAATTTTGCCATACCCCTTTATGATCTTGACATTGTGCTTGTCAAGCAGATGCGCTATGCCAGTATTGAACTTTGCTATGACATCTCTTGTTCTTTTTACCATCTGTTGTACATCAATTGACACTTTTTGGACGGATATACCGAAATCTGATGCATTTTGTATGCAATGATGGACTTCTGATGATTTTAGCAGCGCCTTAGTAGGGATACAGCCCCAATTGAGACATGTACCTCCCAGTGCTTCTTTCTCGACAACAACTGTTTTGAAACCAAGCTGAGCGGCTCTGATGGCGGCAACGTAGCCTCCTGGACCTGAGCCCAGGATAGCGATATCATACTGATGGTCAAGAGGCGGGTTTGTCATAAGGTGTAGCAATATTTGTCTAAATCTGTGTTAAACTTATGTTAGCATTAAAGCGGGATTTTCTACAAATTCTTTAAATTTACACAGAAAGCGTGCTGCTAGAACGCCATCTACTATTCTGTGATCACAAGAAAGCGACACAGACATGATGTGTGCAATATCTATTTGTCCTTTAGTTGCTATTACCCTTTCCTCTGCAGCTCCAGTTGCCAAGATCGCTGACTGTGGAAGGTTAATGATAGCATGAAAGTTTTTAATTCCAAACATACCGAGGTTTGTGACTGTAAAGCTGCCACCTTGAAACTCATCGGCTCTTAATGAACCACTTCTTGCTTTACGGGCTAATTCCTTTACTTCATTAGACAGGGATGACAGTGACTTTTGATCTGCATTTTTGATGATTGGTGTAATAAGGCCTTCCTCTAGGCTTACAGCGACTGCGACATCAACTGTGGTGTTGTATGTGATTACGTCTCCTCCAAAAGATGCATTGACTTCTGGAAAAGCCTTTAATGCCATAGCGGCGCACTTAATGATGATGTCGTTGATAGAAATTTTGTGGTGAGGCTGTCCTTCCACGGGCTTTATAGATGAATTTATTTGATCCTTAAGCGCTAAGAGGTTCCTTAAGTTGCAATCCACGTCTAGGTAAAAGTGTGGGACGGTTTGTTTAGATTCAGTGAGTCGTTGTGATATGACTCTGCGCATCTGAGAGAGAGGCTGTGACTTAGGTTGCAGGAGCTCTTTTGAAGGGCTGCTTGACAAATTTGTTTTAGCCTCCAGTACGTCTGCCTGAATTATTCTACCATGTGGCCCTGAGCCCTTGAGTGACTTTAAATCGATTCCTTCGAGTGCGGCTACTTTCTTAGCAAGTGGACTTGCATAGATTTGCGGTGGAAGGACATCGTCTACTTCATGTGACCTTACAATCTTTGTGTCAGTATTTGTGGTGTCTATTACTGACGGTATTGTTGGTGATACTGCTTTAGTGGTGAAATCTATGATATTAGCTTGTTCTTCACCTTCTTCAAGCAGTAGAGCGATGATCTGATTTACTTTCACGTTTTGGGTTGGGGCTTCGACTATAATTTTTGCAAGGATTCCTTCATCGACGGATTCGACTTCCATGATCGCCTTATCTGTTTCGATTTCTGCGATCACATCTCCAGGGCGTACATGGTCACCTTCTTTTTTTAACCACTTCACAAGATGTCCCTGGGTCATAGTAGGGGATAAAGCGGGCATCAGTATTTCGATAGGCATTATTGTTGTTATTTATTTAATTTACGTATTAGTACTGTATAAGGCTTTAACATCGGTTGTGCAATACAATAATCGTGAAAATAGGAATTTGCATTAACCAATTGTAGAGTGCATCTATAAGCTACATAGCGCTATGGTATGTGGTTTTGCCATTCTCTCTCCTTTTGCCATTCCGGCATCTTCCTGTATCGCTCCCATTCCCTCTTTTGTCATGCTCACTCTCCTCTTTTGTTGCTCTATGCACCTCTCCTTTGTCATCGCCGCTCCCTTCTTTTGGCACTCTCTCTCCTTTTGCCATTCCGGTATCTTCGTGTGTCGCTCCCGCTCCCTTTTTTCTCATGCCCGCTCCCCTCTTTTGTCATGCCCGCAAAAACTGGCATCCATTTGTCTTTCCTGACACTGCTACTAAATCAGATAGTTCGACAGTTTAATGTACGTTCTTCGCTTCATTCCTATTAGATGCATTTCCTCGCTACTAGGAAGTGATCGGTCGCAGTGGACTGCTTCAGTACTGTCAGGCCTACAACTCCCACTGATGTGGCAATATTGTCTTTTTAGACAACATTGATGGAAAGAGGAGGGAACGAAAGAACAAATATTGTGTATTGACCGACTTCAGAGCTGCAATGTATTGAACCGCCTAGGCATTCCATGATCTCTTTACAGTAAGCGAGACCTAGTCCTGTTCCGTCTCTTTCTTGGGTGTAGAGAGTATCAAAGATATAAGGCAGTTGTTCTTTTGGAATTCCCTTGCCGTAGTCTTTGATACGGACCTTATAGTTTGTGATACTGATTTCTATCGGTATATCTTGTCCTGCGTATCTTAGGCTATTGTTGAGTATGTTTAAAAAGACGTGCTTGACGAGAAAACGGGAGCCTGAGAACTGAAAGTCATTTGTTGTGATAATTTCTATTCTATCAAGTGCGTCTGGGTTAAACTTATAATTTTCCAAAACGTCCAAGATACAAGCTCTGATTGAGTGTATGCCGATGTCGCTTGGTTTTTCTCCACGAGCTTTTGAGAGGAACATATCGAGAGTATTGCTGCCTCTTTTTAGGACATCGTACATGTTATTGGTAATATCCTGGAGCTGGTCAAAATCTTTTTCAGTATCCTTACATTTTTTCTCTCTAATGTTATTAATGACGATGCTGAGTAATTCAAGGCCTGACTGTATAGAGAAGATTGGGTTACGAAGTTCATGTGCTAGTTTTGCGGTTAATATTTGCTGTTCGCCCATAGATATTTCCTGAAGGTGTTTAAAGTAAGAAAAGATCAGGAAAGCGACGGCTGGTATAGCAAATATTGGAACGGAAGGGAAGGACAAAGGAGGCCATGGGGCGATTGGAGGTAAGACGAATGAGAGTGGGATTGCGACGAGGAAAGCAAGGAGATTTAAAAACAAAAATGAGGCATAATCAAGAAACACGGACATTAGGAACATACACATCACGTAATGGAGGGCCCAGAACATGGTGCCACCGGATATGAGGAGTATGGTAATGGAGGAAAGAGGGAGTGCAACGAAGGTTAAAAGATACCAAGACAGTGATAGGAAATGTTCACGCAATACTTGCAACCAATACTCTCGAAGGCATATCAGAAGGCCGAGCATGATGTAGAGTATGTAGAGAGGGATTAGGTATGAGCCCTGACTGATCAAAGTGAGGGATGTGTCCATAATGAGTGGTAGGGCGCAGCAAAGCATCAAACCGAGGCTTGAGAGTTCAAATTGTGATTTGAAGCGTTTGGTACGGTGTGTGGTAGAATCCAGGATTTTGGATGGGGAGAGTTGTGATGCTGAGGAGATTAGACGGAATAGAATATTAGGTTTTTTGGCTTGGAATTTTTGTTCTTCTGCTATTTGTTTAAGCATTGCATCGCGACGAGGCATTTTTACTCCGATTAGAAGCTGTATGTAGTGTGCACCAAACAAGCCAACTCCGCTTCCTACAAGCCCTGCTACACAACTTATTGTGTCAAACTGTTGATCTAAGTACGCTGCATAACCTGTAAATGCTATACCTATGCAGGCTCCAGATATGTATGAGATATGAGTCGTTCTAAATTTTAAAAAGCCAGCAGCAACGGGCACTAAAACCAATGGATCCCAGAAGTTGTTGACTGTCCATATGATGTCTAAAATGTCTTGATCCATCCATACTGTAACGATCGCCAAAGTCCCCATTAGCAATGTTGCGATTCTCGCTATTAACAGCTCTGTTTTATCCTTCATTGTTGGAAACATCCTTTTGCATATGTCGTGTGCGAGCAGTACAGATGTTGTATTGAGCCAGGAATCTGCTGTAGACATGATGACTGCTACCATTGCGGCTATCATCAGTCCTTTGACTCCGTATGCAAGGTGATTATCAACAAATGTAATGAACACGGAATCTCCATAGAGGCCGGTTTGTTGAGTTGCCATCATTAATCCAATCAGGCACATAGTGATAACTATAGGGAAAGATAGGAATAACACAATTTTCACAGCTTTCCTTATCTGTACAGGATCGCCTGACATTAAGAATCTCTGCATGTATGTACCACTGGTCTCTGGTATGATCATAAATATGATCATACTAATGAAGAGGTACAAATTGTGTCCGCTTAGATCTAATGTGGTATGACTCTCTGGCAGTTTTTTCCAAACTTCAGAAATTCCGCCCATATCATTCAACGCCCAAAAGCAGGTTAATGGTATTGTGACGTAGAATATTGCGAATTGGAGAGCATCTGTTAGTGTTACTGCCCTAATGCCACCTAGTGCAGAGTAAACGGTAAGCACTCCAATTCCTAATACTGCTCCAAGTACTTTATCTATGTCCAAAAAGTAGTGTAGCATCAAACCTACTGCAATTGCTTGGACACCCACAGTACATATGGATAAAACTACAGAACAGAAATTAGTTGCCCATCTTCCGGTTTCACCGTATAACTCGTACATTATATCGCTTATGGATATACATCCTTTGAACTGCGATACATCGGAGAAGATAATAGAGATTGACAGCCAAAACAGTGGGGAGAAAAGTGATACTATGACAAAAAACAGCCCCATGGAGTAGATTTTTGAGGCTACGCCCATTGTTGCTCCTGCGCCAATATCTGTAGCGAATATTGTACACACGAGAATGCAGGTGCCAATTTTACCAGTTCCTAGGGTATACTCTCTAATGTTGTTGATTTTTTTGGATCTCCAAAGTGCAACCACCAGACAGCTGACGAAATAGAAGCCTATAACGCACAGGTCCAAAATCCCTATTTTTCCGAGCATATTTTATTGACTAATACTTTAGACAAACATATTGTGGAGGAATATAACGCATGGAGTCTTTTGTAAAGAAATATGTCGATTATGTTACAAAATATTTTATGGGAAAGGACTATGTTGTGGGGTGTGTTAACACAGCACGTTGAACTTTGCTTCTAACCTGAACGTTTTCCCGATGTTAAGTTTATCGGTAACATAGTTTACTAACATCATAAAATGGTTTCTTGTCTCCAGCTTTAATGCCTTTGCTTTTTCTTCATTGTGGCAATCTACAGTGTACATGTTGTGGAGCCTGTCTAGCTGCTTGATGAGGAGTGCTTCTGTGTCTCTGGCTTCATACATGTTCTTTAACGATTCTTGAACACTGATCTTGTGTTTCTTGCCACCTTCGTATCTTACTCTTGTCAATCTGTAGACTATTTCTGATATACGTTCGTTAAACTCTCTTTGGATCAACTCTAAGGTGCAGGTACTGTCTTCCACAACGTCGTGTAATATTGCTGCAATTATTATATCCGTTTTGACTACATAATCTGCGGTTAGTTCTGCTACCATGAGTGGATGGGTGTAAAATGGTTCCCCTGTTTTTCTGAGCTGACCTGAATGCCATTTTTTAGCAAAAACGATAGCTTTCTCTATCAGTTGTATGTTGAGGCTTTTTCCTGTTTCTTTCATGGTCAGGACTAATTTCTTGAGTAGCCTATCACTGGAATCGCACTTGACTGCGTACTCTTTATAGTCTTCGCTGTTTTCAAATTCCATATTCACGTTGTATAAACCTGTGTCCAATTGTTCGTGTGGAGTGGGGTAGTTATCATACCTACCTGATCCCTTTTCTTGTTGTTTGATGTACCACAAACTCCACAAAAAGCCTAAAATCATTGGGATATAAACTACAACGACTGCGTAGTGACCTATGTATTTGGTTAAACCTATCAGGCTGAAAGACACTGATGTATATGCGATCGCTGCGGACACTCCAAAGGTTGTAGCTAGTACTGTAAACCTTTTTGCGACTGGGAAGTACTTAAAGCAGACGGTTTCTGGACCGAATAGTGGTAGCACTGGCAGGTACATTAAAAACTGTAAGAGGGTTAGAGAGCTCCGACTGTTTATATGATTTAACCATAGTGGTATAAATGGCAAGAGGAGGATAAACAATAGCAAATATTTTTCTGCTATTTTGATAGGATGCCACCGTTTAACGAATGTGAGGGTAGCGAGCATTCCAAGAACAGTGAGTAGGCTAACTATCATGTTTTGGTTGATCACCTGCTGTGGGGTCATTCCAAGCGACTGCTTCATGAGCTCGCCCATGTGTATGAAGGATATGCAAAAACAGCCAGGGCCTATGAATCTTATCAAGCAGTATGCAAGTACCATTTTATAATCCACAGTTTCTTTAAACACAGGTGACTTTTCCATTGTATCATTAGGGTTCTCCTGTATTGCCATTTTTATTTTCATTCTGCGTTTAAAATCTACAAACTCTGGAGTCTCTCTGAGCCGCATTCTTGCAAACACTCCGCACACTGCTATGACTGCTCCCATCCAAAATGCTATGCGCCAATTCAGATGTACACTCACTGCCAAAGATGATACTACTAATGCACATAGTCCACCAGCTCTGGTGATTGTTTCGATAACACCATTCCAGAGGTACCGTGAGCTGAGATTGTTTATCATTTCTGTTAGGTACAGCCTTGCTCCGATTACCTCACCCAAAGATGATATGCCCTGTACCATTCTGCACAAGATGACGACGGCTGTTGCTGTGATACCGATTTCGGCATATGTACCGATACTAGCCATTACGATGCAGGATATAGCCATCAAGCTGGTTGTTATGATGATAGTAGATCTTCTGCCTACTTGATCGCCTATCCATCCTATTAACAATCCTCCCACGGGTCTTAGAAGGAAGGTAGAGCAGAGTGTGAATGCTCCCAATAATTGTGCGACCAAGGGATCGGTACGAGGAAAAAACAGCTCATTTAATAGGACTGCCATATGTACATACAGCATAAGGTCGAAGTACTCCAAGAAGGTTCCGATGCCTAATAATAGAATGGTTTCCTTTTGTCCTCTTGTTAGTGTTTTGTCCATATTTTTGTTGTATCAAATAGTGTTAATTTGTCGCGGTGGTTATGCACAACAGTTTTAAAGGAGTATAGTGTACTTAATTTTTGATGAGAAGATAAAGCCCGTGGGAGTTGATAGAGTGTACGGAGCTTGTTGTCAAGATTTTTCAAAGGAGCAAAAGCGATTTGCATTGATTAAGGTGAGGCTGGGAGGGCGTTTGCAGTATGGGATGGAGCGTCTTGGGTTTTAGGGGAGGCGTATTATTGGTGTATGGAGATTTTTACTGGTCATGCATATCGATATGGCAGTAGTAGCTAATGAAAATTTCCCCAGTAACTTGACACATTTTCTGAAAAGAAGTGCGCGCTGATATGTTGGCCTCTGGAGGCCAGGAAACACCGTAGACGATTTATTGTGCTTAGGGGGGTGTTGGAAGTATGTACTAACCATACCAAAAATCCCTAATGACAGTCTTCCAAAAGTATACTACAATATCTGTAAAAGCCCATAAACTGGTAGGTTTAGAATGGAGACAACAGAAGAGAAACAATACGAGCACATACCAAGTGATATAGAAAGCTACAGAGGCAAGCTGATAAGCTTTGATTTTGCCATAAAGTACTTGCTAAGAGACAAGGGTAACTATGACATCATAGAGGGATTCATCTCTGCTTTACTAAAAGAGCAAGGGCATGAACCTGTCAAAATAGTTGGACT
>NZ_SCFA01000029.1 GCF_004210275.1 Rickettsiales endosymbiont of Peranema trichophorum | reverse complement strand
TTTTGTGAGGTAGCTGTTATCCTTGAGGGCTTGACCTAGTATACCACGCATTAGCTCCACCATCTTCTCGTAGTATTTCTCCAGGTAAGCCTCCTGTATCGGCGTGTCATACTCATCCATCAGTATAATTGGGTTCTTGCCATAGTATCTGCTTATGTATGCGCATAATTGTTTTAATGAAGTTTCTAATTCAGACTGATGTGCAGTTTTGTACAACAGTGCATTAAACATATCTTTCTCATCTTCATTTAAACAGTTGCCCTCCAACAGGTATCTATGTTGGCTGTATACTTCCCTCACTAAAACAAGGATATTTGCATATGCATCCTCGTAGCTCGATTTCTTCACGTCCTTAAACGATACGAATATGACTGGATACTTATGCTGATGCTCCTCGCAAAAGGCTTTGTCCTGTCCTATGTTCAGCTCCTCAAACAGATTCTCATCCTTTGCCTGTAGATGATCAAAGAAGTAGTAAAGCATCGACAAGTTTAAAGTCTTGCCAAACCTTCTCGGCCTTGTAATGAGAATGATATCAGCTCCATCGTTCATTACATCCTTGATCAACAGCGTCTTATCCGTAAAGACATAGTTGCCCTTTACTATCTTCCTAAAATCGCTGACTCCTACCGGTAATTTCATGACTTTTGGTGTTTGATTGTAGATCTTGCACTCATTGTAATCCCGACTCACGAATATTGCTACAACTTCTTGGCCACTATCTCAAAGCGTATGACATCGAGTCCACTTTCGTATGTCCTTATTTTTATCATTTTCACCGCCAGCATATACAACTTTCACATATCATCATCTTATTACTTGTTAATAACTAATACTTAGCGTATAAATTTTAAAAATTTTTAATAATCTAAGTCAATAGATGGCAATAAAGCATTCATTTGAACAATACCTTAAGATGTTAAGCTCGGGCAATCAAAGACTTATAGATCCTGTAATGCAAAAAATACAAGAGATGACAATAAGAGAGCAAATCGGAGCGTATGTAAAGATGTTAAACTCCGAAAGTCAAGAGGTTGTAGCTCTTGCGGTACAAGGTATACTGGGAGTAGCAGAAATAAAAGGACAACTTGTTGGAGGAGGAATGTTGGGAGTACAATGGTTCCTCCTGCTACATGAGAAGGCTGATCATGTATATTCACGCATTGCAGTAAAAATAGATCAAGATGTGTATACACAATACTCGGGCTTTAGTAGCAGTATGGAAGCAATGCGAATAGCAGAAGAAGCGACCCCTATAGATACCACATTGAGACTCTCTGGTCCAGGACTAAAGAAGGCAATTGGGAAGAAGATCGCGCCCACACCATATATCCTCTTGAAGACCAATTTATTGTATTTCCTAGCACTAAGGCAACTAGACATTCCAGCTGCATCAGTAGCTAAGGAGGCTGCTCATCTTCTCAGAAACTTAGATAAGGACAGTTTCGTCCAGCAACATACTATTTTACACCTTGCAATTGAGTACCGGCTCCAATCGTTACTTGAGGTCCTACGGGATCATAAAGTGTTCTCCAATTCAGTAAACTTGGACGGTCACACACCTCTAACATCTGCAATCAAGGTAGGTGACAGCACAACTGTAGAATATCTGACTTCTCACTCTAGTATGTCACCAGAGATTATAAACAATTCAGATACAGCAAAAAGCACACCCCCACTACTTTTTGCTGTTATGCTTGGTAACATTGATATCATCAATATACTCATAAGTCATAGAGCTGATCCAAATAAGCCTGCTATGAATGTTACACCTTTAGAACTTGCTATAGTGACCCTCAAAAGTGATGACATATTAACACTGTTAGTGCGTAGTGGCGCTAAGATACCAATTTTCAGCAACGGAATATCTGTACAAGAAGCAGTCAAAGTACTACAAGAACAGTGTAGCATGCCAATTGCACCAGAAGATTACACAGAACGGATAGATAAGATATACAACCTCCTCTTCGCTGCCTACCATTTGAAGCAACTTGAGTCTCATCTTGCACTTCAAGAATCTGCAGCTCCTGTGCTCCCTATTCCAGAGCAATCACGCGTCAGCACCCCTGCGATACCTAAAAAAACCGGAAAGAGCAAAAACAAGAAGCCTTCAAAAAAAGCCTACAAGATCCAACAACATGATGATGACAATGAGGAAAGTGCCACAACAAGCCAGGAACCTCAAACAACATCTGCAGCAGATAAAGCGAGTGTACCTGATATCTTCGCCTCCCAGGTCCTGGATGAAACAAGTACAGATGTAGTACAAGCACCTGAAGCTACAACCGCTATTGCTCCCCCAATTGCTGCACTTCCAGGCACTACGCCACTACAACTCCCTCACATCCAATACACAGAAGCAACACAAAAGCTTCTTCATAATGCATTAGAATTCTTTAAGAGAGCAGTAGTAAAAGACACAGCAGATGGTCACTTAGAAATGACATTCACAGAGGCTTTGCTATCATATCTCACTTCTAAGACAGATACAGAAAAGCAAGCAGCCTTGGACCAATTCGATGCTCTACAAAAAATCGATGGTATGGATTGTGTCATTATAGAGATCAGCAACCTTTTAAATGAGGACAAGCGAGTAGCAGACGCTAAACAACTAGTCCTTAACCTTGTACAGGATCCTAAGTTGCTACATCAATACTTTCACGCTCAAGCTTCACAAACTAGCGCATATGTCAACAAGGTACTGCTAGGAACACAAGAGCAACAATGGCACCTGAACTATCAAGAGGTCAAAGTACTCATCAAAGCCACTCAAGATGGTGTTTATCAAATTCATTCTACAATGAAGGACAAATGGTACATCTACATACCAGATGAAGCTTTAAGAGCAGAGCTCAGCATTAACCCAGAACACCTTCGTTGGATCAAACAAGACAGTAAAGGTGATAACGGAATGAAGTATTTCCACTACACCATATACTACAAACAGTGCACAACAGACCTTAGGCCAAGCACAAACATCATATATGAAAATGAAGCAGGCGATAAGTTGTTGATACTAGAACGAAATAATCATGAAGGTGTACAGGGTCAACAAGCAAAAATACAAAAAGTCCAAACGGTCAAGGCTTTCAAACAAGATATTGTGCAGTGTTATGCATGCCACGATGCTCAATACGACAACCATATACTCAGTAACCCTAAGATACTCAAAAAAGCTTTGGAAATTGGTGGAGATGAGTTACTTGACAAGTTGTCGAGCCTAACTCAGGACGAATCACATGCGCTCCTTTTGAAGATTCAAGCAACCTCTCAATCGGAAGAAGCCCTGAGTGAAATCTTGGAGGAACTCAATGCACAAGGATCGCACACCGAGGTTGTAGAGACACAAGCAAATCTATACAGTACACTTGATGCTCTCTTTAATTATGTCACGAGGGCATTTCAAAACATAGCTCCACGGCCGATATTACATCTTTTTGATAACGAGGGGGCTGAGCTTCGCTATTATATCGAAACAACAGAAGCAAAGATACAGGAGATATTGGATCATCCAGAAAAAGAGACGGATACCTCCGCAGATGTATTAAATCAGCTGCTTCAAATTCATGGAATACTTTTGCAACATAGCAGTAACCAGGCACCAATTTACATGCCACAACCACCCGGAGATGATGGAGACGGAGGCAACGGAGGGGTGTATGACGGATCCGGCCCACATGATCAGGGTGACTATCTAGGAGGTATGTTCTCAGGTGGGTTTGGAAACAACACAGGGTACTGACTACCGTTTTGATCAGTAACACGTGTAGATATAAAGGGCCAGAACCATTGCAGACATCGATATACTATCAGCCCTGTCCATGAGGCCACCATGACCTGGTATGATGTTACCGCTGTCCTTAACCTTAAAATATCTTTTCATTTTTGATTCTAGCAAATCCCCACAATGACCAAAGATAGGTAATAGAATAGACAGCAAGTAAGTAGCATCAGAATTGAATGGCAATAGCGAAACACACATGGAGCCAACTGCACAACCACACATTACGCCCCCAAGGAAACCAGAAAGCGTCTTGGATGGGCTAATAGAGGGAGCAAGCTTTGGCCCACCTATTACAATACCAAAACAGTAACCTCCAATATCAGTGCTACAAGTAACTACAAGTAACCAGTACGTAACGTATTCCCCACTATCTACACCCCTTAAGTATATCAGTGATGTAGCAAACATTAGAATGTAGAATAAGCCGATATAGTACAGTTTCGTCCCAATCATAACATCCAATATACTCCATCGCTTAAAAACCATTCTATGCCATTCTCCAACAATCAGCATGGCAATCAACGCAACAAGGCTATTGAAAAATACTCCACCCACATGCACCACAAACAACATCATGGGAGCCAACACAAACGATGAGATCACCCTTGCTATAATCCGTGATTCCAAGAATCTTGGCACCAAGGCTGAACCATACCACTTGTGTTTTCTAGTATTAATTGGTTCCATCTCTTCTTCCTCCATACCTTCTTTCCCTACTTGAATACACACGTATTGCATCCATAAAATCCTCAGATTTAAAGTCTGGCCACAATACAGTTGTAAAGTACAACTCTGTGTACGAGATTTCCCAAAGCAAAAAATTACTAATTCTCATCTCTCCGCCAGTACGAATTAGCAAATCTGGATCCGGCACATTTGCAGTACTTAAAAACGATTCAAATGGGCCATGCCCATCCTTATTTAATGCTATCGATTCAGCAAACATCATAGCCGCTCTTCTAATGTCATCCCTACCACTATAGCTGATTGCTATGATCAGAGTGAACGTGTTGTTGATAGACTCATGTTCTGCATCTTTCATCATTACCTGTATGTCATCAGATAGCATTGCCCTATTGCCTATAAACATTATTTTGACGTCGTTTTGTATTAGGCGCTTTACGTCTCGTTGTAGGTAACTTCTAAAAAGTGACATGAGGTATTCTACTTCTTCACTTGGTCTATTCCAGTTTTCAATAGAGAAGGCGTAAAGGGTTAAAAACCTCACACCAATTTTTTTAGCAATTTCTACAATCTTTTGTACAGCATACAAGCCTTTTCTATGACCTATTGTCTTTGATAATAGCCGTGAACGTGCCCACTTACTATTACCATCCATAATAATAGCAACATGTTGTGGCACGTTCCATCCTTGGCTCATCTCTATGCCGTTAGCCCATTTAATCTTGCGACTATTTTATCCTTCCCCAAGAGTGGCAACAGCCTATTTAGTTCAGGACCCTTGTCAAGGCCAGTCAAAGCAAGCCTTATGGGCCTAAACAGTTTATAGCCTGATTTGCTTGTCGCCTCTTTAATTCTGGCGCTCCATTTATCCCAGAATCCTTCATCCACAATACCTTCTGGCAACAAATCAGCTGCGAGCTTTGTAAAGTCTAAGTCCTCAATTACAGGCTCTATCGAACCGTAACATATGGTAGTCCACATTCCCACCTCTTTAATGTTTGAAATGTTACCACATATGATGCCCCATAACTTTTCGTCAAAGCCTTGTATTGGAGCTCCCAATCTCTCAACCACAGTACGATATGGCAATTTGTGTATCAATCCAGTATTGAGTGTTTCCAGCTCCTTGATATCATATGTCACAGGCGATCTGCTTAATTTATCAAGAGCAAATTCCCCAATCAATTCTTCCAAGGATTCACGCAGCACAACGGGCTCAGAAGTCCCAATCTTCGATAGTAGGCTATTAATCGCCATGGGCTCGATACCAGCCTCCCGCAAGCTCCGTATGTCAAAGCCTCCAATTCGTTTTGATATCTCACCAGCATTTGACTTTACCAACGAAAGGTGTGCAAACGTCGGCACCTTAGCTCCCAATGCCTTAAAAATCTGAGTATGTATAGCGCTGTTGGTGACATGATCCTCTCCTCTTATGATATGAGTAATGTTCATATCTATATCATCCATAACAGAGGCAATAGTATAGGTCATGCTTCCATCTGCTCTAATCAATATGGGATCGCTGATATTACCTCCAAGAAATGACACCTCACCCTTGACTCCGTCCATCCATTTGATCTCCTCATCAAGCATACAAAACCTCCAGTGCGGCTGTACTCCAGACTCTTCCAGCTTCTGTTTCTCCGCCTGTGATAATTGTAAGGCTTGTCGATCATATATAGGAGGTGCATTTTTGCTCAACATCGATTTCCTTTTTAAATCAAGCTCCTGTTGAGATTCGTAACAAGGGTATAGCCTCCCCATTTCAATAAGCTTGTTTTTGGCTTCCTCATAAAGGGAGAGTCGCGCGGATTGGTAAAATAATCCATCCCAATCTAATCCTAGCCACCTTAAATCCTCAAGTATTCCATCAACATACTCTGGTCTAGAACGCTCCCTATCCGTATCGTCTATTCTCAAAATGAATCTACCATGCTGCGATCTAGCCAACAACCATGCAAATATTGCAGTACGTGCGTTGCCTATGTGCAGGTACCCAGTAGGACTAGGTGCAAATCTTGTTATCATATTTTTATACTCCACAGACTAACAATAGTTGTTAAAAATTACCTGAAACCATTACATTCAACCTATTGCATGCTCATCAACACCCTCACCTTCCTGATTGGACTCCAAGCTTTCATGGTGTGATTCTAATATCGACTCTAGCGTTTTGATATTTTCTTGGGATAGTGGTCTATCCTGAAGCTTAATATCGGCATACTTTTGATTATATAATTTCAAAAGTTCTTGTAGCGTTTCCATCTCAGTGTCTAATTGGGAATGAGTAGTCATACTTTTGGCGACAAGTGCATCGATATGCTTTTGCTCTTGAGGATTCATGTATTTATACAGCTCATGTGTATAATATGACACCAGCCTTTCTTCTTGGGATTTCTTGGTAATGTCTGCATACAGCTTGTGAAGCTTATTTTGTACACCAGGGCCCATAGCGCCAAGGAGTAGCTCTTTTCCGATCTTAAGTTGCGGATAGGTATGTGCAGTTGTCAGTAACTTTGGAGCGGTTCTATTTTCATCATGCTCACTCGTTCCATAGACCAACGAAATGGCAATAGAAAATGAAAGATAAAACAACGAAACTATCAGACAACCCCTACAAAAGCCAAATATCATACCAAAAAGCTTGTTTAAGATACCTCGGTTCCAAACCAGTAGATGTCTGATAACGAGACCGTTCAGGATCCCAAATACAATGAGCAGCAATATCATGATGGTACTGTAACTGATCATACCTGCTACTGTGTCCCCTAACTTTTTTGCTAATATAGCTTGCAAATGCATCCCAAATCTGTAAGTTGCATATATAGAAACAGCCCAACCAAATAGTGATAGTAGAGACGCTATCAACCCTCTAAAAAAACCAAAGAGAGTGGATAGTGCAATTACGAGATATACGATCACGTCTAGTAAGTTGTAGCCGGAGACAGTCATAGAACGCTCATGATTTGTTTTAGCTCTTTAATGTGTGCTATAGGTAATTTCTTGATTTTGCAATCATTATTTTTGGCTGAGCCAGGTATTACAGCCCTTGTAAAGCCAAGTCTATACGCCTCATTCAATCTTGATTCCAAAAGCGTCACTTGTCGTATTTCTCCAGATAGGCCAATTTCACCTATAAAAATGGTGTCATGATCTATAGAAATACTAGAGGCCGCTGAAAGAAGTGCAGCCATAACAGCCAAATCCACACCTGGTTCCGTCACCTTGAGCCCACCGGTCACATTTAAATACACTTCTTTATCTAATAGATTGACCTTTAAGCTTGAACTCAGTATCGCTAAAATCATTGCAAGCCTATTTGAATCCCATCCTACGGTTGACCTCCTTGGAATTGCGGAGAATGAGGGTACAACCAATGCTTGAATTTCTAATAGAATAGGACGACTACCTTCTATACTTGGAAAGATCGTTGAACCTGCTATTCCACCCTGACGATTTGGCAAAAAAATGGATGATGGATTTGCAATTTCCATCAGGCCAGACTCAGACATTTCAAAAACGCCAATTTCATTAACCGCGCCAAACCTGTTCTTTACAGCTCGCACTACTCTTAGATCGTTAATGTTATCCCCTTCAAAGTACAGCACTGTATCCACCATATGTTCTAGCACCTTTGGTCCAGCTATGTATCCGTCTTTTGTAATATGGCCTACAAAAATGACAGATACCCCCCTGCTCTTTGCAACTTTTGTTAACTCCAAGGCGCATATTCTTACTTGATTTACTGTGCCTGGAGCTGAGCCCACTTCTTCAGCATACAAAGTTTGAATAGAGTCTATGACCACTAACTGCAAATCACTGCTTCCTTCTATCGCTGAGATTATTGCTCTCAGTGAGATGCTAGTAGCAATCTGCACGCTTGGTTCTATTGCCTCAAGACGCAGCGCTCGCAACTTGATTTGCTCTATCGACTCTTCACCGCTTATATATAGCGCTTTACATCCAACTTTACTTAGTTTGTTAACCACTTGCAGTAACAAAGTAGACTTACCTATACCAGGGCTACCACCAAGTAAGGTAACAGAGCCCTGCACTATCCCTCCTCCAAGTACTCTATCAAGCTCCTGGATTCCAGTAGGGGTTCTGATCAACTCCATAGGCTTAGAACACAGATCATAAATCTCTATGATGTCTACATTGCTAGCACCTGTCTGTACTTCTTGTGCACTCTCCAATATTGAGTTCCAGGCAAGACAATTTGTACACCTACCCTGCCACTTGGTGTGATGCGCACCACACTCTTGACACACATAAGTCTCTCTAAATTTTGCCATATCAACTCTTATTATTTTTACTTTTAGAGAGATCAGGCTACACGCCTTCTGTCACCAGAGTGTTAACGTACATACCTGCGCTTGACCATTTTCAAAACTCGATCCACTTCATAAAGCTTTACGAAGCGAGAACCAATAGCATTTTTGCAGCTTCTCTTGAATCCTGGGTCGCCTGAAAACTGGTAATCACAGCATTAAACTCTTGATGGGCATTCTCTTTCTGGCCCATTGATAAATATAGGGAGCCGAGCATCAATTGGGCAGTAGGTTTAAACATCGGAGCAGTATCCATGTATGCTTTTAACCTCTGTATAGCAGCATCTCCATCAACTTCTTTTGCGTTAAGAGAAGCACTGACGGCCATTAACCCTGCAAAGTCCCTGAAGATCTGTGGAGCGCTCTTATTGTCACTAATGGATTGGTACATTTGTCCTGCCTGAACATAATCCTTATTCATACACAGATATGAAGCGTATTGTAACGTTGCAAGAATTCCGTAGGATGAATCTGTGACCATTAACTTCTTTAATTGATCTACTCCTTTTTCAGGCTCTTTTGAGTACAGATTTTTAATAGCATCATTATAGTCATCACCCAATGTAGTGTACCAATTAGCTGACTTATAACCAAGCCACTGATGTAATCCAAATCCAAAGATACTGGTGATCCCTAAGATCAAGAGGATGACAAAAATGGACCTAGATCTCCTAACGTAGCCCATGGAAGTTCTCATGCTCAATTTGTTGTTACCGTGCTGGTACATATACTGATAAGATATGTCTATATAACTATAATAGCTTTTACAACAAATTGCGTTAATTTTCAAATGTATTTCAACATCTTTAAAAATATGATATATCTCGTTAGGTTCAACCTACTAATGTATACATATCAAACGATGGCAAAAGAAGAATTACTAGAATTTCAGGGAAAAATTACAGAGCTATTACCAAATGCAACTTTTCGCGTATTGTTGGACAACGGACACGAGATAATAGCATACACAGCTGGTAAAATGAAAAAAAACAGAATCAGAATACTGGCAGGAGACGATGTAACTGTCGAGATGACTGCTTACGACCTCAGCAAAGGGAGAATAATACACAGAAGCAAGGTACAAACTCAAACCCAGACTCAGACCAACTGATCATGCAAGACATTGTACGGCCAAGATTAGTTCTTGCTTCTACCTCTCAAGCAAGGTGTAGCCTATTGAAGCAGGTTGGTTATTCTCCAGTTGTTGTGGCACCCAATATAGATGAATCGCCACTCAAAGGTGAGACAGTTACCTCGCTAGTCAAAAGACTGGCGTATGAGAAAGCATTCCAAGTGTCCAAGTCCTTTGAAAACGACGTGATATTGGGGGCAGACACTTTGACAATAGCAGGTAGGAGAATACTGGGTAAGCCTGCAGACAGAGACGAAGCTAAAAAATTTTTACAGCTATTATCGGGACGCAGACACAGAGTTTATACCGGTCTTTGTGTGATATACCAGAAGAAAGTATTACAGCGCCTCTCATGTGCAATCGTAAAGTTTAAAAGGCTTTCTGTCGAGGAGCTTAATTTCTATTTGGACTCCAAAGAATGGGAGGGAAAGTCTGGTGCTTGCTCTATACGCGGTATTTCTAGCGTTTTCGTTCAATGGATCAATGGCTGTGATACCACCATAGCAGGCCTCCACCTGTACACTGCCTACCAGATGCTCAACGCTGTTGGCTTGAAATTATCATGCGCTGCTCAAGACTCTTCTCAAGTCTGAGAGCTTGTCGGCAAATTAATTGGAACGGAAAGAATCTGGGCAAAAGAAAGTAGTATGTTAACCTCAGTTTGATATAAGGATGAGTTGGAAATGGTGTAAAGAGGGAGTTGCAGATGGAAAGGAATGAGAGTAAGCTTATCTTTTTAACCCAAATTATGCGAAGCTAGCAAATCTTTAGAGTCTGATGAAAATGAGAATAAGTCTAATTAATGGATTAACAAATGGATTATACAAAAATTTCAAAAGATACAATTGGTCATTTATATGCAGGGTATAAAAGTTTAAACGAATCACCACTCCCTGCTGACTTAAAAGGGCTAATAGAACTTCGTGTATCTCAAATCAATGGCTGTAGCTATTGCTGTAATTTGCATACGAATGCAGCGTTAAAACTAGGAGTTAGCAAAGACAAAATCGAGAGTCTACCTGAATTTGCTACATCCGGCTTATTTTCTGACGGTGAAAGAGAAGCATTAAAATGGGCGGAATCTTTAACAAATCTTGATGGAAATAAAAAGATACACAATACAGAGCTTTCCAAATATTTCAGCGAAAGAGAAGTTGTGGATATTACGATTTGTATCTCTTTGATGAATACGTTTAATCGATTAGCAATCAGTATGAGAGATGAGTAAATGAAAGTAATAATAGAAATTGGTATCAAATATATTATTGCAGCAGCTTCTTCCAAGGCATGTGGCTTCTTCTAAGATACATAGAATGCGCTACCTTTGTACTTACGTATAGCAAACCTAGTCAGCACGCCAATAATTGCTGTACCAGGCAGCGCTAGCAGTACTCCCAAGAAGCCAAATAAAGCTCCTCCTACCAACAGACCCAACATGATATAAACTGGATGCAAACCTATTTTACTGCCCAGTATTTTTGGTGTTATGATGTTGCCCTCTAAAAGTTGTCCCGCCACAAATATAAGCAAAACAGTGGGGACGCACTGAATGTTCTGAAACTGCATTATCGCTATCAGCATTGCGAGTGTGGCACAAAAAGTTGGCCCGGCATACGGAATAAATGTCAGCAAACCACTAATGGTACCTATTATTATTGCTGAATTTAGGCCAATTATTGAAAGCAATGTCGAGTAGTAGAACGATAAGATAATGCAGACTAGAAACTGCCCCCTTATATAGCGAGACAAGACCTGGTCAACTTCAAATAATATCTCATGTACCACACCTACATATTTTCTCGGTATTAATGTATCAAATACTCTGACGATTTGTGGCCAATCTCTCAGAGTATAAAATGTCACGATCGGTGTAATAAACATGAGCGCCAGCACGTTTATAGCAGCTACTCCAGAGTAGTACACACTTTGCAGCAACTGGATCGTGAAGGTCACTATGTAGCTTGAAAGGCTATTTAAGCTAGACTCTATCTTTTCCACTATGTCCGGTAATATGCCTTTAAGCTCACTAATAAAAGGTGTGGACGTACTTACCAAAAGCTCCCTGTTGTTCACCAATGTGTGGCTTAGTTTTATGAGTTGATCGTGGACTATTGGAATTAACATCAGCGCAATTGTCCCAGCACACCAGAAAAACAACCCAAGTAATATCAAACTTGCAATACTTCTGGACCAAGTATATCTTGCAAGCATTGTGACTGCAGGGTTTAAAAGATACGATATTATTAAGGCTACCACAAAAGGTACAGTAACGTGGCCAAGTGTATAAAGAAAACCCAGCAATAGCAATGTGGATGCTACAAGCGCTGCGGCCATTGTATGTTGTGTAGACATGATATATTTTCTGACTCTAAAATGTTATACGGCCTCTTATGTTATATAGCCTCTTACGCGACCTCATCTTAACAACACAAATTTGGTGTAGAAGATCAGCCATATGTATACTAAGAATTGTAGATTAATACTAACAATATTTCATGGATTCCTTAATCGATCAATATGCTCACGGATCTCTACATCAAAACATATGACGTACTAGATAGTACACAAGAAGAAGCGAAAAGATTAATTTCAAAAGGCGATGCCATCGCGGGATATGTCATCACTACCAATAGACAACTTGGTGGACGTGGCAAATATGGTAGACCTTGGAAATCGGCCGTACAAGATGTTGCTATAACCATCATATTGCAAGATAACAGGGAGTCCACAGAAAGATCTCCGCAGTTATGCTACGTCACTGCTGTTGCGGTAGGCGAGGCCATACTTTCCTTTTCTGATAGAGCGCTTCAGAAATTTGACGTTCAGTTTAGATGGGTCAATGATGTGCTTTTAAATAACAAAAAAGCCAGCGGCATTATCATCGAGCGCTTTCAACACAATTTCCTCTTGATAGGCATAGGTATCAATCTTCGAAATGGCCAGCATCTAAAAGAGTATAATGCTACTTCTCTAGAATCTGAGTCCATTCACGTGCCATACTTAGTGTTTATCGAAAGACTATTAAAATACTTTATACATTACCATAACTTATGGCATAGCTACGGTTTTCTGCCCATCAAGAACATATGGATCAAACGTGCTATCGGTCTGAACCAACCGATTAACGTACAGCTGTTCAACAAAAGTGTTTCAGGTACCTTTACTGGACTAGATAATCATGGTAACCTGCTTGTCTCAAGTGGTACTACTTGCAGTGTGATATCTGCGGGCGAAGTGTTTGAAATGTGACCCTAAAATCAACTAAGTATACAAAATATTGGTATGAGTAAATACGTAGCACATGACGTGGAAAAGAAGTGGCAAGAATATTGGAAAGAAAAGCGTGCATTCGCTGCTTCAATAGACTCTCAGAGACAAAAATTTTATGTACTTTCGATGTTTCCATACCCTTCTGGCAAAATACACATGGGTCATGCGCGTAATTACATTATAGCAGATGTAATAGCACGATATAAAAAAGCAATGGGATATAATGTACTACATCCGATGGGATGGGATGCGTTTGGTCTACCAGCTGAAAATGCAGCGATATTGCATAATGAGCATCCCAAAAAATGGACATACGAAAATATCTCTACAATGAAAAAGCAAATAGAACAGCTTGGTATCTCATATGATTGGGACCGTGAAATCGTGACATGTTCTCCGGATTATTATAAACACGAACAGGCTATGTTTATAGATTTTTACAATGCAGACCTTGCATATCAAAAGGAAGCGATTGTAAATTGGGATCCTGTCGATCAAACTGTACTTGCCAATGAGCAAGTTGAAAATGGTAGAGGTTGGAGGTCTGGTGCAATCATAGAACAACGAAAACTTAAGCAATGGTTTTTAAGAATTACAAATTTTGCGGATGAGTTGCTTGATGGCTTAGGAGATCTAAAAGGCTGGCCTGAGAAGATTAAGCTTATGCAACATCATTGGATTGGAAAATCTGAAGGCGTTACAATCAAGTTCTCACTGGCGGATTCCGAGGAAGGGTCAATAGAAGTTTACTCGACTCGGCCTGAAACGATTTTTGGAGCTTCGTTCATAGCTGTTTCACCTCATCATCCAATCCTTTCGAGGTGCCAAGACATTGAAGTACAAGACTCTCTCAAGCAATTCAATGCTGCAACATTTCGTGAAGACATGGACAAAATTGGAATACGAACATCTCTAAGTGTTCTTCATCCATTTGATAGGTCCATAAAGCTTCCGGTATATGTCGCAAACTTCGTATTGATGGAATACGGTAGTGGAGCAATATTTGGCTGTCCAGCTCACGACGTTAGAGATCACGAATTTGCAAAAAAGTATCATCTTAACATTATACAAGTCGTCAAACCGACGCGACAAGATCATCCTACAGACGTAGAGAACGAAGCGTATACTGATGATGGGATATTGTTTAATTCCCGTTTCCTTGACGGACTTGATACTGTAGAAGCCAAACGCCGTGTCATACGGGAGCTGGAAAGACTACAAATAGGCACGAGCAAAACACAGTATAGGTTAAGGGATTGGGGCGTTTCAAGACAAAGATACTGGGGCTGCCCCATACCAATGATATACTGTAAAAACTGCGGAGTTTTGCCTGTACCAAAGTACCATCTGCCGGTGACATTACCAGATGACGTTTCTTTTGAGGGGGGTAATCCACTATCGAACCACCCGACATGGAAGCATGTGAAGTGCCACATCTGTGGTAGTGACGCTGAAAGAGAAACTGATACATTTGATACATTTGTTGAATCATCATGGTACTTTGCGAGATTTTGTTCACCAAATGCGGGCATTCCTTTTACTCATAGGGAGACAGAGCATTGGCTACCAGTTGACCAGTACGTTGGAGGCGCTGAACATGCTGTAATGCATTTGTTATACGCACGTTTTTTTACACTTGCTTTAAATCGACTACAATCCATCAATCTTCGCGAGCCATTCGTCAATCTACTGAATCAAGGTATGATATCTCACGAAACTTACCGTACGAGCGGCGGCGCTTGGATATACCCTGATGATGTAATAAAAACTGGAGAAGGGATATTTTGCAAGAGTAGTCACGAGCCGGTGACCGTTGGACGTGTTGAAAAAATGAGTAAATCTAAAAAGAATGTGATAGAGCCGGAGGAGATGATACTGAAGTATGGAGCTGATACTATCAGGCTATTTTTGCTATCGGATTCACCTCCTGATCGAGATCTGGAATGGAGTGAGGATGGAATAGACGGAGCAAGCAAATACCTGACTAAGTTGTACCAATTAGTAGATGATTTTCACAAGAAAGAGGTCAAGACGTGTTTGGAATCTGATGACACTACCAAAGAAAAAGTGTGCTTTGAGGCTTTATGCGAGATTCACCGAACGATTAAAGATGTCACTAATTTGCTTGAAAATTTACACTTTAATAAAGTGATTGCGAGAGTTCGTGAGCTCACCAATTACCTGAAGGATCATCTCAACAGACTGGACGAAAACACAGTGAAGCAAGCTTTGACCACAATCATAGCGCTACTGTATCCTATCGCTCCACACATAGCAGAAGAGCTTCATGAAAAACTTGGAGGGACTACAGCGCTTACCTTTGGCACTTGGCCCCAAGCTGATTCACACTTTCTTGAAAAGAACAATGTCGTTTTGCCTGTACAGATCAACGGGAAAATAAGGGGCAGCTTGACTCTTCCAACAGATGTAACAGAAGTGGAGGCCTTAGCAGCGGCCAAGACGCTTCCAAATGTAGAAAGCAGACTTGCTGATACATCTATCAAAAGAGTTATATATGTACCGAACAAAATCATAAACATAGTGATTTGAGGATGAGGCTGCGTAAGCGTATTGAAATACCTACGCAGAGCCGAGTTTCACAAAATCCGTTTCGTTTTGAATCATTTAAAAATGGGAATTGGTGCACATCATGGGTTGAATGCTGGCAATTGTAGCACGTACTCACCAAACAATCGCTTGATGGTGACCAATTAGTCAAAATTACCTGTGCGTTGGAAGCTCCATGACCATACGATCATCTTCAAACTTGTAGGACTTTAGAGTTTGTAGAAAATCAAGTCCAAGCAATGGTATTTGAAGTTCTGAATGTATTATCAATACTGGAAAGTCACGCATCATGAATTCTCCCACTTGTATTTTTTTGACCATGGACCTTGCAGCCATAGTTTGGCCGTTAGCTGTGGAGGTTGCGTATACAAATTGTAATGCATCTATGTCGATACCTATGTCTTTCGCTAACTCTAGTGGTATGACAACACTAGATGCTCCTGTATCTATCATAAATTTTGTTGTCACTTCTTTAACGTTCTTATTGCCCATAGTAACGTACACGTAAAAGTGCCCATCTTTAGCCGCAGCTACCGTCATTTTATTTGGCTCTGTGACAATGTAGCCGGGGACTAGATTGGCCAGAATGTGATTTTTCAAATTGATTGCCACATCTCTATATACGTACACACCAGAAATGAACAGTATGATAACTGACCAAACTCCAATACTGGTCCAGACTGCTAAACTTCTATAATATCTATAGCGTATAAAAGCTGACAGAAGTAACACTACGAGCAGTATGTAGTATATGAGTTGTGGTAAATCTTTCATTGTGCATGTTCATTATATAGGGTTGTATGTCAGCGATACAATTTTATACCAATCCTCATTTTTAAATGATTCAAAACGGATTTTGTGAAACTCGGCTCTGCGCACCTATTTCAATACGCTTACGCAGCCTCATCCTCAAATCCATTTGCCTGATTTAATCTGAAACTTGGTATTATTTTCTATGTGTGATGTCGAAAACAACAACAAGTTGAGCAAAAAAAAAGCAGAATGGAAAGTACATCCCACAGCTGCTTTTTGCGAGTGTGCTGGCGCAAACATGGTATACGAAGGCACCAGCACAAAATATGATGTCCGAGCACCAATCAGCAACCTTGATCATAAATCAGAAGTCCTGAGGATGGCCCAGAAATCCTGAGCATGGATTATAAATCCTGAGGTTGAATTAGAAATCCATACCTCCGCCCATACCTCCCATACCACCACCCATACCAGGATGATTATGCCCTGACTTTTCGTCTTCTGGCTTATTTGTGATGATAGCTTCTGTGGTGATCACAAGACCAGCAACGGATGCTGCGCTTTGTAGTGCAGTACGAACGATCTTGGTAGGATCGACAATACCTGCTTTGAAGGCGTCAACATATTGATGTGTTTGCGCGTCAAATATACGATTGTGATCGGTTTGCTCAAGAAGCTTTGACACCACAAGTGCACCATCCATGCCAGAGTTCTCAACAATCTTACGCACTGGAGCAGTAAGTGCCTTTTTGATAATGTTGATACCAGCTTGTTCGTCTTCGTTCTTACCTTTCAGTTTGTCTAGCACCAATGAAGCGTAGAGTAAGGTGCATCCTCCACCAGGCACTATACCTTCAGCAATCGCAGCCTTTGTAGCATGATAAGCATCTTCTACTCTCTCTTTCTTCTCTTTGACTTCAACTTCTGTAATGCCACCAACTTTCAAAATAGCAACACCACCGGCAAGCTTTGCAAGCCTTTCTTCAAGCTTTTCCCTGTCGTAATCAGATGTAGTTTCTTTGATCTGCGCCTTAATCTGATTGCAACGTGACTCAATCGCTGACTTGTCGCCTGCACCATCTATAATTGTTGTGTCGTCTTTTGTAAGGATGACTTTTTTAGCGGTACCAAGGGAATCAAGAGAAGTGTTTTCAAGCTTATGGCCCAAATCTTCGCTGACTATATCACCGCCAGTCACGATTGATATGTCTTCCATCATAGCTTTTCTTCTATCCCCAAAGCCAGGAGCTTTAACAGCAGCAACCTTTAGTCCACCACGTAGCTTGTTGACAATCAAAGTAGCCAGGGCTTCGCCTTCTACATCTTCAGCTATGATAAGCAGAGGTCTTCCTGTTTGGACAACCTTTTCAAGCACAGGTAGGAGCTGCTGAAGATTGCCTATTTTCTTTTCAACAAGCAAGATGTACGGCTTCTCAAACTCACATACCATCTTCTCTGGATTCGTCACAAAGTAAGGAGACAAGTACCCTCTATCGAAGTTCATACCTTCAACGATCTCCACTTCAAAGTCGTCGCTTTTATTAGCCTCTTCGACAGTGACTACTCCATCTTTACCTACCTTCTGAAAGGCCTCAGCAAGTTTTTTACCGATGTCCGCATCACCATTAGCAGATATCGTAGCAACTTGAGCTATCTCATCTGAAGATTTGATGCTTTTGGATTGTTTTCTAATCTCATCAACTACTGCATGTGTAGCGATCTCTATACCACGGCGCAAATCCATTGGATTCATTCCAGCGGTAACGGCTTTATTGCCTTCCATAGTAATCGCACGTGCTATTACAGCTGTCGTAGTTGTGCCATCACCTGCATTGTCATTAGCTTTGCTTGCGGCTTCTATGACGAGCTGAGCTCCCATGTTTTCGAAGTGGTCGGCCAACTTGATCTCTTTTGCTACAGTTACACCGTCTTTTGTGATCTTAGGTGCTCCAAATGACTTTTCTATAACAACGTTTCTTCCTCTTGGACCCAGCGTTGCTCCAACTGTATCTGCAGCAACCTCCACGCCTTTGCTAATTTTGTCTCTAGCAGCAGCGCCTTTTAAAATAATCTTTACGTTACTCATAAATTATCCTCTCAAAAATAAAATTTTTACTAAAAGTACCTACTGTACGATCGCCAAAATATCAGACTCCTTCATGATCAGGTATTCCTTACCATCGATTTTGATTTCAGTCCCGCCCCATTTTGCAAACAAAATGACGTCACCAACCTTGACCTCCAAAGGATGTACTTGGCCTTTATCGTCTTTTGTACCAGCTCCAACAGCGATAACTTTACCTTGCATAGGCTTCTCTTGTGCCGTATCTGGTATGATAATACCACCAGTGGATTTATGTTCTTCCTCTTTTCTTTCTACAAGAACTCGATCTTGCAGTGGCTTAATTTTAATGGTCATATTGCCTCCTTATGTTAATAGAAATAAGTTATTAAGTTCATACGGAGGATATAGGTCGTATCCAGAAGATTTCAAGCGCTGCTGTGAAAAATTTTTATGAATTCTGGTTTTGAAGTCCAACAAGTGCTTCAAGCAACGATTTCTTTTGTAATTTAAAATCGCTATCCATCCATAAATTCAAGGCAATCTTAAGCTGTACTCCTATCATTTTTCCATTAAATCCGATTTCTTGCAGATCGTATCCGGTCAGTGGAAATGGTGGTGGGCTAAATTCCTCTAGAAGCAGCAATGGTCTACTGATGTCAACATCTGCGTGTTCGATGCTGTTTAAATAAAGTAGGGACAAGAAGCTATCCCGTCCCAACGAGTATATCAGTTTTTTGTTTTGCTTCACATCATTGGGTTTGATAAGAAAATCTTGGCGACACAGAAACTCCAAAAGCTTGTGTTCCTTATTGGAGAGCCGCCACCTATTTGCAACAAACTGAAACACATCCATTGGCTTGTTGGTAGCTCTAATGATGGCTGCAAGGTTTGGTAATGTGGCTTTGGTAAACTTATACTGTCTCAGTTTAGTTAAGTTTGGCTCTTCAGAAATGATATGTGGCCACAAACCTTGTTCCGCCATTAGTATGACCGTCTCCTTGGTATACTGTTGGCTTAGAAGCTTCAACATTTCCTGGTGTATTCTTTCGCCTGATATACTGCTCAAAAGCGACATATAATGACGTATGCTCTGTAAATGCTCAGGATCTACTGTTTTTACTCCTATATATGAGTGAAACCTAAAGTAACGCAAAATACGAAGATAGTCTTCCTCTATTCTTTCACTTGGTTCACCAACAAACCTCACTATCTTATTGTTAATATCTTCCACTCCTCCAAAGTAATCATACAAGTTACCATCTATATTGAGAAAGAGAGCATTCATGGTGAAGTCTCTGCGCCTTGCATCTTCATACCAGTCGTCAGTATGCTCAATTATGGCTTGTCTTCCAAAACACTGCACATCTTTTCGCAGCGTGCTGATCTCAAAGGTGTGCTCATTCATAATTGTTGTAATTATGCCATATTTCCGATTGTTTTGACTAATGTAAAACGCTTTAATATTTGCAGTACGCAGTAATTCTTGAACGCGCTCTGGTAGTATGTCAGTCGCTAGATCGATGTCTTTGGCAACTCTATTTGCCAAGATATCCCGAACACAACCACCAACTAACATTGTATTTCCTTCTTGTAGTGAGTCTAGCAAGCTTTTGATTTGTTGAATTGGGACCCACGGTGGAATTGAGACTCGGTGGACTTTCAGATTATACTTTGACATGTCTGCCTAACGTGATGCAAATAGCGGTTGGTATTTTGGTGAGACTATCATAGCGCTTCACTATCTACGATTGTTCTGTGCTAGTGTTGCTATAAATGTCTGGTGATGTGAATGGTATATCGTTACGATGCCCTAGCAGTAATTCCCCATGCCTTAGCATTGCAGCATACTTACCAAACACTTCATATCTCCAGCCATCATTGATTCTGGATGGCAGATTCTTGATGAATGCCTTTAAATCATCTGCAGAAGATATAAACGATTCTTGAATGTTATACTTCTTAGAGGAGATCGTTAACAGTGCTTTCATCATATGTAAAAGTGTACCATTAACTTGCTTAGATTTGTGTTGATTTAGCAACTGCATTTTTAACAAAGCGCTCTCATCAACTTCGGCATCAAAAAGCTGAAACAACTTTATAACATCTTGTGCTGTAACGGCAGGATGCAGTGCTGCAACCCTTAATATGCTATCATGGTCCCTGATGTGTCTTGTCAGGATTTTGACTACATCTTGATCTTGAAGCACTTTAATCCGCGGAAGATTTAAGGATTCTGCTTGTTGTTCCCTCCATAGCAAAATGTTATAACACCGTTTTAAACCTTGGATATCCTGTACATGTTGAAGGAAAGGCTTTAGTAACTCTGTGACATCCACAGTAATGTGACGTGCTATTCTTGCAGATTCTTCTAAAGCCCATTCCCAGAATTTTCGCCGTTTGAGTTGTCTTTCCATCTTAAAAAACAGACGTCTTAATACTTCAGCATCTTGTATAGCATACGTCATTTGTTCCACAGATAATGGTCTACGCAACCAATCAGAAAACTGCAATGTCTTATCGATTTTGAGGTGAAGAAAATCTGACACAAGAGTTTCAAAGCTCGCACAATCGCTATACCCCAGAAAATTAGCCGCTATCTGGGTATCAAAGATATTGAAGGGTTTCAAATCAAGGTAGTGCAACATTATCTCTAAGTCTTGTCTTGCAGAGTGTAATACCTTGACTGAATGTTCCGCTAGAAGCAAATGCTTCACGGGTCCATAATCTAACGGCAAGAGCATATCTACTGCAAAAGTGCGATGACTACTGCTGATTTGCAAAAGTGAGGGAGTTGGATGATATGTACCTACTCTACTAAACTCCGTATCGAAGGCAACTACTTCATCCTGTATCGCCTCCGTACAATACTTTTCTAAGGTATGATTATCTATAACAAGCATATTTTAATTAGCATGATCTCCTAAAATTTCTCTTTTGCCTGTGTGATTTGGTGAGCTAACAATACCCTCTTTTTCCATACGTTCTATAAAACTTGCGGCTTTGTTATAACCTATTTTTAAACATCTTTGTATGTAACTTGTGGTAGGTCTGTTGTCTCTAATCACGATTGCAACTGCTTGTGCATATAGATCGTCCCCATCTGAATCATACAGTCCCTCACTGGAGTTTTCGTCTTCATCATCAAGTGTGACATCTTCTTGGTATTTTGGTGCTTCTTGCTGCTTTAAAAATGTGACTATAGTTTCTATCTCACTATCTCCTACAAACGGACCATGAATTCTTGATATCTTCCCGCCTCCAGCCATATATAACATGTCACCCATCCCTAATAGCTGTTCCGCTCCTTGTTCACCCAATATCGTCCTACTATCTATCTTGGACGTGACTTGAAAGCTAATTCTAGTTGGAAAATTTGCTTTTATCACACCAGTAATCACGTCCACGGAAGGTCTCTGAGTCGCAGTAATTAAATGAATACCAGCTGCTCGTGCCATTTGCGCCAATCTTTGTATGTACCCCTCTATATCTTTACCAGATACAAGCATCAAGTCTGCCATTTCGTCTACTATCACTACTATGTATGGTAGTGGATTATCTGGCATGGTAATGGATTCAAATATGGGCTTACCACTTCCCTGATCAAACCCTACTTGAATTTGCTTATCAAGTTTTTCACCTTTAGCCTTTGCATCTTGTATAGCTTTATTAAAACTACCAATATTTCTAACGCCTAACACAGACATAGAGCGGTAACGTTGTTCCATTTCCTTGACTACCCACTTTAAAGCTACTACTGCTTTTTTTGGATCTGTAACAACTGGCGTAAGCAAGTGTGGAATTCCTTCATACACAGACAATTCAAGCATCTTTGGGTCTATCATAATAAAACGACACTCTTCAGGTGAGAGCTTATACAGTAGCGACAGGATCATGGTATTAATTGCTACAGATTTACCAGATCCAGTTGTACCTGCAACCAACAAGTGTGGCATTTTTGCTAGATCCACCACTATAGGTTCCCCCCCTATACTTTTACCGAGCACTAGTGGCAGATTGTGGGATGCTTCAGTATAGGTTGTGCTTTCAAGCAACTCACGTAAAAATACCGTTTCTCTATGCGTGTTAGGCAGCTCTATGCCTAAAGCATTTTTGCCTGGTATCGTTGCTATTCTAGCTGATAATGCGCTCATAGATCTCGAGATGTCATCTGCAAGTCCTATGACTCTAGAGGATTTAGTGCCGGCTGCAGGCTCAAGCTCATACAATGTCACTACAGGCCCAGGAGAGATAGTGACAATCTTGCCGTATATTCCAAAATCTTGTAATACCTGTTGTAGTAGCTTGGAATTTTGGTTCAGTGCGCTTTCACTAAACTGAATGCGTTTGTGATTAGTTGGAGCTTCTCTTAAGAGAGAAGTCGGGGGTATCTCAAACTGTCCAGTATCAAACTTAAGTGATGATTGCGACGGCTTCTTTTTGTTGTCTATTGCAAAATATGCTGGTTGTATCTCAATCTGTTCATCCTGTGTCACAGACGGCTCCACATGTCCTCGTTTATGAGATGCCCTGTAACTTATATAACGTCTTTTGATGTAGGCAATACCCCGTAACGAGCACAAAAAAGTATGCCTGACTGCTTTACACGCTATTTTGAAGAGGCCGACGGTAGACAGCCACATTTCGATTAGTGTCATGTTTGCAGACACTAAAGTACAGAACACAGTAGATGCAATGGCGATTTGCATAATATATTCCTGCGATATGTACAACTTCAGCTCTTCTCTTACAAAAATACCAATAAAACCACCGCCTCTTATCACTTCAAAGGGCAAGTATGTTAACTTGTCACCAGAGCCTTGTATATTTGTAAAAAAAGTCGCACACAATGGCAAAAGCAACAGTAGTGTTGTGAGCCTGAATACGAAAAGCTTAAAGGGGCGTTGCAATATCAACCTTATTCCTGTTGTTGTTAAAAACATCACAACAAAAACAGAGGCAAGTCCCACAGATTGAAGAATTGGGTCCGCAACTAGCGCACCATATTTTCCACACCAATTTTTTGTTTGGTTGTTGTTGACATTATTAAGAGAGGGATCGTGTATATCAAAGCTAAAGATCGAAAGTATCAGAAACAGAGTGGTCATCAAAGTCAATACACCTAAGGGCGTTAGAATGATGTGAGATCGCTTACTTGTGCTGTGTTGTTTCATATTTTATACCAGGCATTATATTCTTATCAAAAGACTACCCCAAGTTAGTCCTCCACCCATGGCGACAACTAACACAAGGTGGCCTTTTTGAATTTTGCCTTGTTTCATATACACATCAAGAGCAAGTGGTATAGAAGCAGCTGATGTGTTAGCATGTTCCGATACGGTGCTAACGATCTTGTTGCTGGGAATTTGCAACTTATGTGCTAGCAATTCCATCATTCTATAGTTCGCTTGATGTGGTAGTAACCAATCTATTTCCTCTATTGTTACTCCTGCTTTTGCAAGCGTTCCAAGGGCATGTGGCACCACTTTATCAATCGCATTTTTAAAAAGCTCTTTTCCCTTCATTTCAATTTTAGCATCAGGTTTGCCTTTGATACTACCTCCGTCTACTTTCAAAATATCGTAGAATCTTGAATCGGACTGCAGATCGTATTCAATAATACCTCGCTCTATTACATCGTCCTTAGTAGCCTCCTCTTCCTTTACGTGCTCTTTGCTTAGTATGACAGCGCCTGCTCCATCTCCAAATAATACGCAGGTGTTTCGATCTTCCCAATTTACTATTTTAGACATTGTATCAGCTCCTATTACCGCTAACTTAGCCAATGTTTGTTGATTTTGGAGCATTGCATCTGCAACAGCCAAGGCGTATACAAAACCTGTACAAACAGCGTTGATGTCAAAAGCTAACCCATGATGCAAACTCAAATTCTTTTGGACTTTTATTGCTGTCGCTGGAAAGACTACATCTGGTGTTGTTGTTGCAACTATTATTCCGTCCAAGTCTTCAGGTTTGCAGTGAGCGTTATCCAAAGCAAGCCGTATAGCAGTAGTAGCAATATCTGAAGTATACTCTCCTACTTCCTGCACTAGGTGCCTTTGCTTGATGCCAGTACGCTCAACGATCCACTGTTCGCTTGTATCAACAATCTTAGACAAATCGTTGTTGGTTATAATCCGAGCGGGAACATAGGAACCAGTACCTATTATTTTAGTGCGCTTCATTAAATAAACCTTATAACATTCATACTCTTTTAATTTCACGACTTGAAATTTTTATACATTACCGCAACGTACACCTAATCACCTTAGCAATCCCGGTATTTATATAATGTATAAAGGCTAGACAGCCTTTATATTTACAAACTACTGCTTCAACTCTCAATCTGTTAGAGGTATTCCTAAAATTTTAGCTGAGGTTTGTTTGATTCTTGCTACAATATTACTGCCAACACTCTCTTGTGATCTTTCTAACTCCTCTACAATTCTTTGATTTACTCTTTTTCTAGCCAGATCGTACGCTATCTGTATAGCGTTTGCGATGCCCTCTGGACCTGCACTACCATGGCTTTTGACAACTATACCGTTGACACCTATGAACATTGCACCGTTGTTTTTATTAGGGTCTACGCTTTTAAAAGCATCTTTGATGGCATCCTTGACAAAAAGGCTTCCAACTTTGGCCAAGTAGTTACTTTGCAGTCCATTTTTTATTAAGGTCAGTGCCAAGGAAATCGCTCCCTCAGCAGTTTTTAACGCTATATTACCGCAGAAACCATCAGTCACAACTACATCTGCTTTTCCCAGTGCTATATCATGGCCTTCTACGTATCCTATAAAGTTGAGGCCTGATTTCTGAAGAAGCTGATATGTCTTTTTTTCCAGTTCTCTGCCTTTAATCTCCTCTGTCCCTATATTTAGAAGCCCAATGGATGGGTGCTTTTTGTTAAGTGCCACTCGTGCAAAACAGTCTCCCATAAACGCAAATTGCAATAAGTGATGAGGATCACACTCTGCGTTGGCTCCAAGATCCAACATCACCGACTGCCCTGACATACTTGGTAATATACCAACTATTGCTGGCCTCTTAATGCCTGGCAAGTCACCAAGCACTAGCTTTGACATCACCATGAGAGCGCCTGTATTACCGGCTGACACGCAAGCATCGGCATCATTTGATTTGAGGGCTTCTATTGCGTTTCTCATGCTTGAGTTAGCGCCAACTTTCAGAGCTCTGACTGGTGGCTCATCGTCAGAAATCCACTTTGGTGAGTGTACAACCTCTGAACATGCGGTTAGCTTTTTATATTTCCTGACTAGTGGCTCAACAATTGATATATCGCCATAGAATCTGATAAACAAGCTTTCTTCCTTTGAGACTGCGATCGAGGCACCTGCAATGACGGCCGCAGGGGCATTAGCTCCCCCCATAGCATCTACGCTTAAAACAACCTTCTTTTGCATCAACTCACACGCATCGCGCTTGAACTATTATGCTGCTTCATTAGTTGACGTAGTTTTAACCTTATCAAGCACTTTTCTTTTATTATAATACCCATCTTTTAAAGAGATGTGATGGGGCAATTTAGCTTCTCCGCTTGTTTCGTCAAAAACCACATTGATTCTTTGTAAAGCATCGTGAGATCTTCTCTGACCTCTGCGTGATGGGGATGTTTTCCTTTTAGGTACTGCCATAAATTTTACTACATTTGTGAAATAATTATTTACGAATCATATTACAGAAAAATCATTAAAGATACAATAACTTTAGAGGGCATAGTAACGAATTTAAAAAGGTGCTACAGAAGATCAGGAAATGGATACAAAACACGACAGCAAGCGAAAAGGAGGGGTACCACCTATATGTGGATCACTCACACAAACCGCTGACAACCCCCACCTAAGCCTGCTTGGCTTTGAACTTGGGATTTGCCTTGTTGATCACATAGAGCCTACCCTTGCGCTTTACTATTTTACAATTCTTGTCGCGAGTTTTCGCTGATTTTAAAGAGGACAACACTTTCATAAGAGTACTTCAATGACATTCTAAATACTGACCACCATATACTACGGCCATATTTATTGCAAGTCCAGATATTTCATTTATCAAACATTTCAATCAACTTGCTATGACTTCATTAACCTCATTCAAAATCTATGTCTCTTGACATAGGTGGTGCGCTATCGTTCACAATTGCCTTGAAGTAAGCACTACGGAGAAATCTTGCAGCCTCTTTTAACAGTGGGTGATTTGGATCTCGCGAGACTTTAAATAGCTCTGGCTCCTTTCCGTCTTTGAAGATACTTTCGTTTTGCATCCGCTTTATTTCCGTTTCGTTTTGACTTATAGCGATGATATAGTCTGCAGCATCTTCAAGCGTTTTAAAGGCTCCAACGTCAATAAAAGCCTTGTCATTGAAATACTTCTTAACTGTTGCACTATCTCCCCAATAAATTGGAATTGCACCACCACGAAAAACGCACATTATCTTCTCGGTTATATAGCCTGGGTGCTGCTTGTTCTCCATTGCCATCCCAAAATTGTAGTTTGCGTACACCTCATCTAATGAACGCCAACCAACACTTCTGCTTGGAATTACTGTTTCATCATTGGTTCTAGAACATTTACCCAGTCCTTCTGCCTCTACATTTCGCTCTTTGAGAATGGCAAACAACTTCTCTCTTTGTGGCACGCAGTTTGAATGGATATATGCTAAAAACTTACGTTGTTTATTGCCCTCCTTATGTCTAACAAATGGTTTGTAGTCCCATACTACAAAGGGAAAATATAGCTCCCTTATTTTTTGTGGAGTAGAAGACACAAATTCAACAATAGGAGGTGCATTACGCCTGTAGTTTTTTCTGTCCATTGTTGAGCTTTCTCCTGAGAAAGTGATGTACGGAGCGTTCCATCGCTGGCACTTCAATAGCTCTCCTCTTCTGGCATTTTTATCTCGTATCAAGAGATGTGGGGCCCTTAGGTGATCTACCACAACGCTTCTATCATAGAATGCAAGCTTGATAATGTTTAAAACAAATTCTGGTATGACATCAGTATGTGGTTCTATGCCCACTATAAAGTCTTCGCCTGGAGCGGGGTATTGGTAATTATACGTACTAAACTGTAGGTTAAAGTAAGGTCGTACGTATCGTTGACCAATCCATACAGCACATATCACCAGCAACAATATCGATATCTTGTAAAATCCAAAGCTCTTGACGAAGCTTTTGATGATCATACAAACCTTTTTAATCCAATTTTGGTTCAAGCCCCACTCCTTTCATTTTAGCTTCAAGAGAAGCCAGTATAAACTTGTCAATATCGCCGTTCAGCACTCCCGTGACATCGCTAGTAGAGCACCCAGTTCTCAGATCCTTTACCATCTGGTACGGATGAAGCACATAGGACCTAATTTGGTATCCCCACCCTATGTCAGTCTTCTCAGCGTTTAATTCGCTAATTTTTTCTTCCTGCTTCTTTAATTCTAAGGTGTACAGCCTTGCCTTGAGCATGGAGAAGCATTCATCTTTATTTTGGTGTTGAGACCGCTGACTTTGAGAGCTGACAACTATACCAGTTGGCATATGTGTTATTCGTACTGCGCTATCTGTGGTATTAACGTGCTGACCTCCTGCTCCGGACGAACGAAATGTATCGATTCTAAGATCGGATTCATTAATTTTGATTTCGATCGAATTGTCAACAACTGGAAATATCCAAGCACTTGCAAAACTTGTGTGTCTCTTGCCTGCGCTATTGAAAGGAGATATTCTTACAAGCCTATGTACACCGCTTTCTGTTCTAAGCCACCCATACGCACCCTTCCCTATCACTTTAATGACTACAGACTTGACTCCGGCCTCTTCTCCCGCCAAGTAGTAAATTATCTCGCTCTTAAACTTGTGCTTTTCAATCCACATTGTATACATTCTGAAAAGCATTGAAGCCCAATCGTGGCTTTCTGTTCCTCCAGCTCCAGCGTGAATTTCGATGAAGCAGTCGCTTTCATCAGCTTCTCCGACGAACATGCACTCCACTTCTCTTTTCTTGAGCGATTCTTCTAGATGTTTCAGTTGTTTGACTGCTTCGTCAATGACATCTGAGTCTTGGCCATCGCTACTTAACTCGATCAGCTCAAGGAAGTCATTGAGTGAGCGTTTAGCGTGCGTAACGCAGTCAATATGCTCTTCCAAATATCTTTTTTCTCTCAAAACGGATTGTGCAAGCTTCTGATCGCTCCAAAGCTCTGGTTCTTGCGACCTAGCCGTCAGTTCGTTTAGTTTGGATACCGCGGTATCCCAGTCAAAGATACCCCTGTAATAGCTCTATTGAGCGCTCTATGTTGCTTTTGATTGTGGCAATTTCCGTGCTCATAAAATCTCCGTAAGTGACGTTAGACATGTGTATGTGGTACTTGCTATAAATCAGTGGTATTCAGCAATGCATACTGCAACCACTTTTGTGATTTTAAGGTTTTAACTGATTCATATACAAGGCCGCAAGCTATACCCATTTTACTTTAGTATCAACATATATTTTAGTGATTGTAAATTGCAATTGACCAAGCGCCACTTGTTTGTTGAATTTGACATTGCCTGATCTTATGTCATATAATGACCGTTAAGTATAAAGCATTTAAAATTAATACAACATACTGTTTTGGCAATAATATATATGTTGGTATTGGTACTTTGACAGAACGTAGTGAATAGTAATTTATGACTAGAGACCACAAGGAATGGAACGATATGGATGTGACTGGAACTGGTTCACCGCGCACTTCTTTATCTGGGAATTTTGATGGGTCTGACACGACGTTGAGTATACTGCAGAATAAAATACAGAAGCTAAAGCCATGTCAAAATGCTCACCAACAAAGGTGTAGTTCAAGTGTACACAGTAGGTTCCTGATAGATTTAATATCCGGCATGGCAATCGGCGGGGCTGTTGGATATTGCCTGGATCTGTACATGACTACCCTTCCTTTGTTTCTGTTTATATGTATTGTACTCGGGACAGTAGGTGGGATCAGGAACTTCTCTAGGGTTCTGATGGCCTCGTACACAAGTACTTCAAACAATAGTGGAAACATATGACAACGATACACAGCCCATTAGAGCAATTTCAAATAAAGCGATTGATAGATCTGACATGCTTTGGTGTTGACATTTCTTTTACAAATGCGTCGCTCTTCATGGTCATTGCTACAGCTTTGATTTGCTTAGTACTGTGGAGCAGCACGAGAAAACGTATGCTCATGCCGGGCAAAATGCAGTTGATCGCGGAAGCTTTACACGACGTTATAGAAAGTATGATGATTGACATCGCTGGTCCAAGATCGCAGCGATTTAAGCCTTTCATCTTTTCTCTTTTTATGTTCATATTGTCTTTAAATCTGTTAGGTGCTATACCATATACTTTCACGGTCACGAGCCATATTGCTGTTACGTTCTGCATGGCGATTTTAATATTTCTGGGTGTAACACTTTTGGGTTTTGCGTTACACGGACTACACTATTTAGAGCTATTGTTGCCCAAGGGTACTCCTATCCTTCTTGCTCCTGTCCTTGTGATGATCGAGCTTTTTGCATACTTGGCTCGACCTATCAGCCTATCTATCAGGCTGACAGCAAATATGATGGCGGGTCACGTTGTATTAAAACTGATCGCCTCATTAATCACTATAGGGGGCGTGATTGGATTTATTCCTGCATTTGTCTTGTTGACAATGCTGCAAGGATTTGAAATATTTGTGGCAGTGTTGCAGGCTTACATTTTTACGGTTTTAACGTGTGCCTACTTGAGCGACGCTATTAACTTACATTAACAACTTTACATAAGGAGTACACAATAATGGACGGAGAAGGTTTAAAATATATAGGAGTTGGCTTGACAGCTATTGGTATGTTGGGCGCTGCAATAGGTGTAGGAAATATCTTTAGTAGTCTGATCAATGGTCTTGCAAGAAATCCATCTGTAGAGCCAGCTCTGATGAGAAGCGCTTATATTGGAGCTGGTTTATCTGAAGCTATGGGGCTCTTTTCTTTCGTAATAGCATTGATACTGTTATTTGTAAAATAGCCAGAAAGGATATAAAGCGATACAACCAAGATGATGAACTCAAGGTAAGTTCTAAGGACTCTGCCAAGGTTTGTCCTGGTCTACTTTCTAAAGAAAAGCTGTTCATAAATAGGCCTGGGGCGTATAATGAATCCAAGACAATTGAAATGTGGCACACCCCATGAAACTACCGGTAGGAGTCAGCGATTTTAGAAAGATAGCAACAGGTAACTATGTCTTTACGGACAAGACGCTGTTGATCAAGGAAGTAATGGACGATGGTGCTGATATCATACTAATCACCAGACCTAGAAGATTTGGTAAAACATTGAACTTGTCTATGCTCTACTACTTTCTAGACCATAGTCAGCCAAAAGATGAGGATTTGTTTGAGAACCTAAACATATGGCGAGATAAAGCCTTTTGCGAGGAGCATCAAAACAAATATCCAGTAATATTCATATCGTTCAAGGATGTGAAGAAATCACAGTACGAGGATGCGTACGCGAATATAGTTACACTGATAAGTGAAGTGTACACGACGCATCAATATTTACTGGATGGTGAGGTATTGGCGGAGCATGAGAGGACAAGGTTCGTATCGTTGCTAAGGGAGGAGGGTCTTAAAACTTATATTGAAGCATCACTTCGGCAGCTATGCCTCTACATACAGAGGTATTGTGGCAAGAACCCAATTATATTGATAGACGAGTACGATACACCGATACAAGAGGGGTATTTGGAAGATTACTATAATGAAATTACAGAGTTAATGCGTGGTATACTAGGGCAGGCATTAAAGGATAATAGCTATCTGACAAAGGCCGTGGTCACAGGAATCACTCGTATCTCTCAGGAGAGTTTGTTTTCTGGATTAAACAACATAGAGGTATATTCCCTATTGAGGGAAGACTACGGGCAATACTTTGGATTTACCGAAGAGGAAGTGCTGAAGTTGTTGGAAGAAACAAAACAGCCGGTGTCGATTAGCGAGATAAAAGAGTGGTACAACGGTTATCAAATAGGGAAGCACGTATTGTACAATCCCTGGTCGATAATAAAGTGTTTAAAGAACCATGG